>NZ_VMMS01000029.1:47580-52355 GCF_013277315.1 Streptococcus sp. 2106 | reverse complement strand
TCTACAACCTCAAAACGGTATTTTGAGCAGGCTACGGCTAGCATCCTAATTTGCTCTTTGATTTTTTGAGTGTAAGGACATGTTGGATTCTATGTGCTGTATTGTCAACAATACACTCTTCTTCCTGTATATCTACCAACATGATTTACAGAATTTTATTTTACTATAATTTTACCTATATTCCAAGACAGAAATAAAATAATCAAGAACAAAAACGCATATAACCAATAACTAGCTATATGCATTTTAACACTTAAAGCGAACTGTTAAGTTGCGACTAGTAGTATCCAGTCCTAAGTAAGTCGGAAATATACAGTTTATTTACGACTAGCAAGGCATTTACCCGACAATAAGAGCTCATCTAAATTGATTTTTTCTTAAAGTAGAAATTTCTACGAAAACTATCTAAATAAACTTTTAGTCTCTATGACGGACAAAACGTGTCTCAGTTATTCATCAACATCCAAGGTTCTAGTAGTTGACCCACTCCCCATTGGAGTTAACTTTATAACCATCTACTATAGTATTAACCGCTAGTCTTCCACTTTCATTGACATAGTACCATTTGTCTCCAACTTGGAACCATTGATTTACCTTCATTGCACCAGATGATTCCTGATAGTACCAATGGTCTCCATCTTTTATCCAACCAGTTGCCATTGAACCATTAGCATTGAGATAGTACCACACACCACTGGATTCAACCCAGCCAGTAGACATTGCTCCGCTCTCACTCAAATAATACCATTGGTTACCATCTCTGACCCAACCAGTTGCCATTGAACCGTTAGCATTGAGATAGTACCACACACCACTGGATTCAACCCAGCCAGTAGACATTGTTCCACTCTCACTCAAATAATACCATTGATTACCATCTCTGACCCAACCAGTTGCCATCGCACCAGTAGAACTCAAGTAGTACCATTTATCCGCTTCCTGATGCCAGCCTTTCACCACTTCACCAGCAGATGTATAAAAATACCACGCACCATTTTCTTGCTTCCAACCAGTCGTTATTGGAACTTTAGTCTCAGTTTTAATAACATCTCCTACATAAGATTGGAGGTAACGAGGAGCAAAAGAAGTAAGAGGAGAGTTTGCTACCATTCTATCTGAAGACCCCAAAGATAATTTATCCTTCTCTGACTTCCTTTCTGTCATCTCCTCAGATACATTTTCTCTTACTGTATTCATGGTCTCGACAGGATTTTCTTTCGCATCTTCAGGAATTCTACTGCCAGCTAGTGTAACTGGTAAATCATGCATACTGTCAATTCTACCGGCCAGTAGACCTGTAATTTCTTGACCTGCATCTTCTTTATTAAAGGTGAAAAGTAGAGTTTTTTGATCTGCTTGGGTCAAGAAGGTAGCTTTGTGTCCATTCGCTAAAGTCAAAGTCGGAATAGAATTTACTAGTACCTCAGAATCAAATTGCATAGCTAAGATACCTTGTTCTGCATCCTCTTCTTCTGTTTCCAATTTACGAACGTCCCTGATAGTTACACTCGTTGGATATACCGGATCTTTTGTTAAAAAGTCCCAATTAAATTTTCTAAATGATAGGGTATAGTCATTTTGTCCTTTTTCAGTGTGTTCATACAAGATACCATACTCCCCATTTCCTAATTCTTGGAGCGAATTATAGGCAAACTCTCCTTTTTGAATTGGTCTATGATGTAACCAAGTCAAGTCTCCGTTGTCCTCTACACGAGCCAAATGAGCCATTCCATTCGTCCGTTTAGGTCCTCCTGAATTGGTTAAAATGATGTATTCTTTTCCTTCGTGCATGGTGTGAATAGCAGCCATTTGGACATAAACATCTTTAACCTGATTGTATCTCTTGATTTCCTTGTCCCAAGTTTGCCCACCATCTTTACTTGTGGCAACCTGTAAATCACCCGTTAATCCTCTCATAAAGAGTTTCACATCACCATTATTTAACTGTACAGCAACTGACTCTGTATTTTGGGCAGGACTATTATTCATAGTTGAGGAATGAATTTTCCTTCCGCCTACTGTCCTATCATCATTGACAGCAGCTCCAGCCTGCCATGTTTCTCCATGGTCATCTGAATAAATCAAACGAGAAGACTGGGATCCGCTTAGATGGGAGATAGCATTGGTGGTATAAGTAGGAACTAAGATACGACCCTTGTGCTCTCCTGTTCTAAGCACAATTCCTGTACCTGGACCTGTTCCTAAAAATTTCATCCAATCTTGGCGAATTGATGGTGTAATATCTCTTGGTTGCGACCATGTTTTCCCATCATCATCACTATAAGAAAGCCACAAATAGCTCGTATAGGCTACACGAAATGGATTTTTAGCAGATGGAGCAAAGTAGATATTCCCAAGAAGCTCTTCTCCTTTATAGAGGTCACCCTTATCTCTGTAGGCTTCTTCTTTTGGATCCACTACAACGCGATAATCTGTTTTTTGATTATTTGCATCATATACTTCTCCGTTTTCTCGGACAGTATATGCTTGATTTTCCCCTTGTTTATATAGTAATTGATAGTGCTTATCTCCAACTTGTTGATAAGCTTTTTGAGGTTTGTTTGGCATTCCAAAGACAGCTCGACCTTCTGGAAACATATCGTAGATTGAAAAAATTCTCTTTGTGGTAGGATCTTGAACCAAGACCATATCGATATTAAGTGGAGATGGTGCCTGCGGATCTTTTGCTTCTGGATTGTCTCGCAAGTTGGTCAAGGTTAAGGTTGGCTGCCAAGTAGTTCCCCCATCCTCACTTCTCCTAACGACCATAGCAATATCTCCCCAATCAGAATGGTGGAGACGACGCTGATCTGCCCCTGCCAGTAATGTTCCTTTATCCGTACGTAGCAAAGCTGGAATCCGATAACTCTTAATTCCTTCACTATTTGGCTTACCATTGACACCGCTCATAAACAACTCTTGCTTCTCTGTCAAGACTGCCCCTTCAGGAAGTGACGGCTCAATATCTGTCACATCAAATAACTGGCTACGTTTTTTGACTTCCTCTGGAGTTAAAGCACGATTGTATACAGTCAGATTACGAATAGAGAGATTTGAGCCCCACTTCAGTTCTCCTGCTCTATTAGTTGCACCTAACTGAAGTTTATCCACATCTGGCATGTCTGCCAGGAATTTCCCTGACTTTTTATTCGTACGAGATAATACACCATTCACATAAAGACGAACCTGACCATTTGGACTATCCTTTTTTGGTCTTTCAACAGTAAAAGTAACCGAATTATACTTGCCTGGTCTAATCTTCAAAGGCGCATCTGTATAACTTCCATAAAATTGACTACCATCAGCTCCACGTCCCTCTATCAAAGCTGTCCCATTATTGATTGCCATTGTAAAGTACTCATTTACTTTAGTTGTACTGGAAGCAGAAAAGAGATTGTAAAAACTAGGACCATCAGCAGCCGGTTTGAACTCCACATGAACAGTTGCATTTTGGAGTCCCTTTACTTTCTCTAATTCATCAGACAAGTCTACTCTTTTTCCATTTGAATCATTCGTCTCTAAGTCATCTTTTTCTATCACTGTTTCGACATTTTCCAAATCTCGTGCATAGTAATCTCTTGGAATTTTTTCTTCTTGCTTATCTTCCCTTTCTTGTTCTTGATCATTGCCAGAAAGTTCAGTCTCTGAAACAGACTCTACATGCTCTGCAGGAAGAGTTATATTTTCTCCTTCCTCAGAAGGCTGGCTCTTTTCTGTATCAGTTAGGGTTGAGCTCCCCCCCCCCCCGAAAGTTGAGTTTCATTTGCCAGAGGTTGCTCACTCGCCCCTTCTTGAGCTAAAACAGGAGACGTTCCAAACACCACTGCTCCCACAATCATAGAAACCGCTCCTACCGATAGTTTCCTAATACTATAACGACACTTACGTTCTTGAACATTCCGATTCATACTGTTCCTCTCTATATCTATATCCCGATTTCTGAAATAAGACATTTACTCCAGAAAATGCACTTAGTTTGTCTTTTCTTAACTTTCTTTTACTACAGTTCATTTAAATGACAAAAATGAACTAAACAAACTATCTCAAATTGGTGCCAAATTTCCCCTCTCCTTTCTCCAATCAGACTCCTGCCAATCTAGTTTATCTACCAGGACACCGCTGCAATTAAACTAAAATATCTCTTTATAAGCAAATGATGGACATCAGCTTATGCTATTTACACCATACTTCCTGCTCAATCCTTATCGAACACTTTTTCAAATAGCTTTTCATAAGCATAAATACTTGTAGAAATAATGGGAAATATAATCAAGCTCACAATCAGAATCTTATCCAGCTTAAAGGGGACAATCCCAAATAAGTGAAGAAATAAATCAATCAGAAAACTGTCGAAAAAAACTGTCAAAAGTAGTTCAATTTGTCTTTTTCTCTGCTTTTTTGTCTTGAATGCCTTAAATATCATATTATTCCCCTTTTCTAAGCTTCAATCCCTTCTCTCTATCTGTCATTTCGCATAGCTGCTACTATTTTTACAGCAATCTATCTTTAAATATACATAAAGATAAGATTCTATCACTTTTTATAAGTGTTAGCAAATTTATTATACCTCATTTCTAAAACGCTTTCAATACAGTGTAGTATAATAGATTTTAGTTTCAAGAAACTCTTTTGTATAATAATATCCTTGAAAGTAGTTTCAGATGAACATTTATAGTCCATAAAAAGAAAACAGAGACTCATCTGTTTTTTACACTCAATGAAAATCAAAGAGCAAACTAAGAAGCTAGCCGCATGATGCTCAAAACACTGTTTTG
>NZ_VMMS01000029.1:28070-47544 GCF_013277315.1 Streptococcus sp. 2106 | reverse complement strand
ACTGACGAAGTCAGTAACCATACCTACGGCAAGGCGAAGCTGACGTGGTTTGAAGAGATTTTTGGAAAGTATTAACACCTACAGACAAGCCTGACGATAGCAAGAACTACCCTACTCGATAGGTATCGGCTTTTGCTTTCTGAAAAAAATTATTTTAAGCAATTTGACAAAGCTAGCAACAAAAAATTCTATAAATATTCCCACTATAAAACGCATAGTATCAAGCTTGTTCAACACCTGATACTATGCGCGTTTGTGATTTTTAAGATTTTGTGCTTAGAGTCGACTCCTTATTTTAGATATTTGAAAGGAATCTCACTCCCACAGAGCCAGTTGTAGACTTGGTCGTTGACAAATACATTCATTGCTTCGTGGGCATACTCAGGCATGATGCGATAAGCCTTATCGCAGATCAAACGATTGTAAATCGCAAACTGGGTAATGGGATAGCAAACATCGTCGTCCAAGCCCGTAATCATCTTAACCTCACCTTGGATACGATGGGCAAGATTTTTGACATCGATATAGGCAAGGGTCGCCATGATTTCCTCCTCTGTTTCATGAAAAGGATCGTGGAACTTGAAATAACGGAAAAGTTCATCATAAGCCTCACTAGTATTGCCAATCTCAATCACCCGTCTGAAGTCTGACAAGAAGGGATAGATGGAAACTGTTTTCTGAATTCGAGGATTGAGCGCTGCTGCAACCAAAGCTAGAGCACCACCTTGAGAGGCACCATAGCTAGAAAGACGCTTCTCATCTACCTCAGGCAGATTAGCAATAATTTCAACCAACTGGTAAATATCCAGATAAACATCCTTATAAAAGAGGTGATCCCGACCCTCCACAGCACCACGGATAATATGTCCCTTAACCGTATTTCCTAGAGGAGAACGCAAACCGTCTTGTGAATAGCCCGACTGGCCTCGAACATCCATGGAAACAACACCGTAACCAGCTACGGTGAAGCCCAGCATGTCGGCCCAATCCCAGCCACGTCCCATATAACCATGAAAATGGAAGATTAGTGGAACCTTCTCCTCACTCTTTGGAAGAACAATGCGTGCATAAACCTTTCCTTCCTTGCTTCCTTCAAATGTTAACTCATAGCACTTGACTTGAGGAATGTGGAAATCTCTTTCCTCCAAGTGGTAGGATGGAGGTGTGGAAACATTTTTCACTTCCCCATCCCAGAAAGCATCAAAGTCTTCCGGAACCTCATCCCTTCCTCTATAGGTCTTAATTTCTTCTAGCAAAGCTGGATTTTTCATAGCATGCTCCTTTTATTTTGTAATCGTTACCACAACTGTAGCATATCTATGTAATCAATGCAAGAAAGAAGGATAAATAGAAAGTGAATTTAACTTTTCCTCCTTCAAGCCTATTGACTGAAAGTAGTTTTAGAAACGAAAAAAGAGCATTTCGCTCTTCTTCCTTTATTCAATCTTAGTTTTTTGCTTCTTTCTTTTGGAAAGTAGTTTGGTAATTTACTTTAATCGTTACTGTCATGTGAGAGTCCTCGTTTCTTTTTGATGACTCTAGTATAAGGGTCAAACCTGAAAGCTAGCTTAAGTTTTCCTTAGAGAAAGCTTAATCCAGATGTTCTTTCTTTTCCAGATGAAAGGCAATCATGCGCCACTCTGGATCCTCTTGCCAGCCTTCAATAGAACTAATGTAGCTAGCAACCTTTCTAGCTTCTTCTAAAATCGGAAAATCCTCGATAATATCAGCCACTTGGAACTCTGGAAGCCCTGACTGTCTGGTTCCAAAAATCTCACCAGAACCACGCATTTTCAAATCTTCCTCCGCAAGGACAAAACCATTGGTGGTTTCTGTCATGATGCGCATGCGGTCTTTCCCAGAATCCGTCTTGGGATTGGCAACAAGAACAGCATAGGACTGCTTGTCCCCCCGACCCACACGACCTCTGAGCTGGTGAAGCTGACTAAGCCCGAAGCGATCGGCATCCATGATGATCATGACAGTCGCATTTGGAACATTGACCCCAACCTCGATAACCGTTGTTGAAACTAGAATATCTGTTTTTCTCTCCTTGAAATCCTGCATGATCTGGTCTTTTTCGTCACTCTTCATCTTACCATGTAGAAGAGCCACTTCTGCCTTACCTGCAAAATGAGCCGTCAGCTCTTCTGATAAGGCAATGGCATTTTTCAAATCTAGAGCTTCTGATTCTTCAATCAAAGGAGAGATAACATAGGCTTGAGAACCTTTTTGGATTTCCCCCTCTAACCAAGTCAAGACCTGAGGCAGTTGCTCATGCTTGATCCAGCGCGTCACAATAGGCTTCCGACCTGCTGGCATCTGGTCGATAATGGAAACATCCATATCTCCGAAGGCTGTGATGGCCAGCGTCCGTGGAATGGGAGTCGCCGTCATCATGAGGACATCTGGATTGTCGCCTTTTTCCCGTAAAATACGCCTTTGCCCCACACCAAAACGGTGCTGTTCATCGATGATAATCAAGCCAAGGCGAGCATAATCCACTCCATCCTGAATCAGAGCATGGGTTCCGATAATCAAATCAGCCTCACCCTTGGCAATGGTCTCCAAGACTTCTCTCTTTTCTGCAGCTTTTAAGGAACCTGTCAAGAGAGCCAGTTTTAGGTCTGGAAAGAGACTCTGTAGACTCTCAAAGTGTTGCTCTGCGAGAATTTCTGTTGGTACCATGAGGGCTGATTGGTAGCCAGCTGTCACTGCCGCAAACATAGCCAAGCCAGCGACCACCGTTTTTCCGCTCCCCACATCCCCTTGCAAGAGACGATTCATGTGGTGATCCGACTTCATGTCTGTCAAAATTTCCTGTAAACTCTTTTCTTGAGCTGGGGTCAAGGAAAAAGGTAGATTTTCTTTAACTACTGTCACTTTTTCCTGAGACCAATTCAGAACCAGACCACTTCCCTGAACTCTATTTTCAGACTTGAGCGTCTGCAATTGCATTTGAAAATAAAAGAGTTCCTCAAATTTGATACGGCGAAGAGCCTGCTTGTATTCTGCCAAATCCTTGGGGAAATGCATGGCACGAACAGCCTGACAACGGGACATGAGTTTGTATTTGTCTAGTAAAGACTGGGGCAGATTTTCTTCTATCAAGAGGTCCAGTCCCTGATCAAAGGCTGTCTTGATAACTTTGACCAGACTGGCCTGACTGATTCCCTGAGCCAAGCGATAGACAGGTTGGAGATCATCTTCCACCTGAGCCAGGACCTTCATCCCAGTCAGACTAGCCTTGGCACGGTCCCATTTTCCAAAGACAGCAAGAGTTGCTCCCAACTCTATCTTATCAGCCAGATAGGGCTGGTTAAAGAAGTTCACCGCAAAAACGACTTCTCCCTGCTTGAGGCTAAAGCGCAGACGATTGCGCTTGAAACCATAATACTGGACACTGGCAGGAGTCACTACTTGTCCAGACAGAACTGCCTTTTCTCCGTCTTCCAGCTCCAGCACTTGCTTGGTTTTGAAATCTTCATATCTGAAAGGAAAGTAAAGCAAGAGGTCTTGCAAGTTTTCAATTCCTAGTTTGGCGTATTTTTCTGCTGACTTTGGTCCCACACCAGGTAAGACATGCAAGGGTTGATGTAGATTCATGCTCCACTCCTTTCTTTTCTAATCATATTCTCTCGGAATGCGGTCGCTGAGAAGACAAACCACCTCATAGTTAATAGTCCCACGGTAGGACGCTACCTGAGTTGCAGTGATTTCCTTATCCCCATTGGAGCCAATCAAGGTTACCTTGGTTCCGAGTGGGTAAGGCTTAGGCAATCGAATAGTGATTTGGTCCATCGAAACCCTGCCGACAATTGGGCAAGCTTGGCCATCTACCAAGACAGAGAAATTTTCCATGTCTCTTGTCCATCCATCTGCATAGCCGATTGGCACGGTCGCGATGACCTGCTCGCTATCTGCCTGATAGGTCGCCCCGTAGCCCATGCAAGCTCCAGCTGAAACTGTCTTGACATGAACCAGAGCAGACTCCAAGGTCAAGGCTGGAATCAAGTCATAGGGTAAATCCAAGACCTCTCCGCTAGGATTAAGACCATACATGGCATCTCCCATACGGATCGCATTAAAAATAGTCTCTGCATGCCAAAGGGTCGTTGCCGAATTACTGGCATGAACCAGCTCTGGAAGACCTTTCATACTTGATAGAATGGTTTTAAACCGTTCTAACTGGGCATTAAAATAGTCATCTGATTCCTCATCAGCAGTCGCAAAGTGGGTAAAGATTCCTTCAACACGAACACCGTGTTGTTGGAGCAAGTCTTGAGCCTGATCAGCCTCACTAGCCTCTCTAAAACCAATCCGTCCCATCCCTGAGTCAATCTTGAGGTGAACTGTCAATCCAGTTAGGTCCGCTTCCTTATCTAAGAGTGCTTGAATCCACTCCAGTCCAGCCACTGTCAAGGTGATGTCATATTCTTTAGCTAGAGCAACAACTTCTAGCTCAGAAACTCCTAAAATGAGGATTGGCTTGCTGAGTCCAGCTTGTCTGAGTTCAATAGCTTCATCAATATTGGAAACGCAGAAGCCATCGACATCATCTTGAATCGCATTGGCAACAGCTACTGCCCCATGCCCATAGGCATTGGCTTTGACCACTGCCCACTTGAGTGTCCCCTCAGGGATATGAGCCCCCATTTGCTGAATATTTTGTCGAATAGCTCCCAGATGAATCAGAGCCTTGGTTGGTCTATGCGGACTAGCTTGCATGATTTTCCTCCAAAATGACACTGGCTGTCACAAACTGATCGGTATGGCTGATAGATAGCCAAATTTTTCCTGAAAATGGTGACTGACTAAAATAAGGCGCCCCGCGTTCATTGTTTAAGACTTCTAAATCCTGAAAACCGAGCTTGCCAATTCCCGTTCCCATGGCCTTGGAAAAGGCTTCTTTAGCCGACCAGCGACCAGCCAAATATTCGATTTGCCTGCGCCCTTTAAGACTGTTAAACCGTTCCATTTCCTTGGCTGTCAGCACGCGCTTGGCAAAGCCTTCATGTCGTGCAGCCGCTCTTTCTATCGAAGCCAATTCTTCGATGTCAATTCCGTGTCCAACTATCATTCTCATCAAAAGGAGTTGAGATTCCCCAACTCCATCCTTTTCACTTATTCTGCCAAGGTAGCATAGATTTCTTCTACCAAAGCCTCTGTATTTTCCCAACCTAGGCAAGGATCTGTAATAGAGCAGCCAAAGACCTCTGGTTGGTTTTGACGACCATCTGCTAGGTAAGATTCAATCATAAATCCTCGAACTGTCTTTTTAATTTTCTCATTCCAATCACGATTTTGCAAGGTCTGGCGAACAATTCGAATCTGCTCCATATACTGCTTGCCTGAGTTATCATGGTTGGTATCAATGAGGATAAAGGGATTTTCAAGTCCCATGGTTTCATAGCGTTCAATGGCTTGGAGTAGGTTTTCATAGTAGTAATTCGGCATATAATTGCCATACTCGTTAACTGCTCCACGGAGGATGACATGGGACAAAGGATTACCTGAAGTCTCAACTTCCTGCCCATGATAAAGGAAGGTTTGCTTATTTTGAGCAGCATAGATGGCGTTAAACATAACACCCAAATTTCCTGAGGTTGGATTTTTCATCCCTACTGGTGCATCAATCCCAGAAGCCACAAAGCGGTGCTCTTGGTCTTCCACAGAACGAGCTCCAACAGCATGGTAGCTGACCAAGTCATCCACCAAAATTAGATTTGACGGATAAAGCATCTCATCTGCCGTCGTCAAACCAGTCTCTGTAATCACTCGGTAGTGCAACTGGCGCACAGCCTGCAAACCGTTAATCAGGCTTGGAGCCTTAGAAGTGTCTGGCTGGTGAACCAACCCTTTATAGCCGTCTCCGTTGGTACGAGGCTTAGCAGTATAAACGCGCATAACCATGAAAATCTTGTCCGCTACCTTCTTTTGCAAGGCTGACAAGCGGCGGGCATATTCCAAGACAGCTTCTTCATTATCAGAAGAGCAAGGACCAATTACCAAAAGGAGACGGTCATCTTCCCCTGAAATAATGTCTGCCAATTCCCTGTCACGGCTTTCCTTGAGTCTCAAGGCTTCCGCAGACAATTGGGTTTCAGCCTTAATGACTTCCATATCGATTTCTTGACCTTTTTCAATAAATGCCATCTTATTCTCCTAACGTTTTGTAAATTTCTCTGACAAGAGCTTCTGTGTTATCCCAACCCAAGCAAGGGTCTGTGATAGACTTACCAAATACTTCTGGCTCATTTTGTCGACCATCTTCCAGATAAGACTCAATCATAAAACCACGAACGAACTGCTTAATTTTTTCATTCCAAGCACGGTTAATCAAGGTCTGGCGGACAATTCGGATCTGTTCCATATACTGCTTACCAGAATTGTCATGATTGGTATCAATGATGATAAAAGGATTTTCCAAGCCCATTTTCTCATACTGGGCAATGGTCTCAATTAAATTGTCATAATAGTAGTTGGGAATATTGTTACCATACTCATTAAGAGCACCACGAAGAATAGCGTGTGAAAGCGGGTTCCCAGTTGTTTCTACTTCTTTTCCTAAGAAAAGGAAACTTTGTTTGTTTTGAGCAGCATAAATCCCATTAAACATGACATTGAGATTTCCAGAGGTTGGATTTTTAAAACCAGTAGAAAATCCTGCCCCACTTGCCACAAAGCGGTGTTGCTGGTCTTCAACTGAACGGGCACCAACTGCCATGTAAGAAATCAAATCATCTACAAGCGGAAGGTTTTCAGGATAAAGCATTTCATCAGCAGTTGTCATCCCTGTTTCTGTGATGACACGATAGTGAAGATGGCGAACGGCTTTGATTCCATTGATAAGACTAGGCGCTTCTGTCGCGTTAGGCTGGTGAATCAAGCCCTTATAGCCATCTCCGTTGGTACGGGGTTTGGCAGTATAAACACGCATAACCATAAAGATACGATCTGCCACTTCTTCTTGTAGGACTGCCAAACGCTTAGCGTATTCAAGGACAGCTTCTTCGTTGTCAGATGAGCACGGACCGATTACCAAGAGAATCCGCTGGTCTTCTCCACGCATGATGGCTTCTAGCTCTTGATCGCGCTGTGATTTTCTCTCCAAAGCTTGGCCTTCTAATTTTGATAAGGCACGAACTTCTTCGATATTTATTTTAGGACTTTTTGCTGTAAATACCATAAGTCATCTCCTTATAAAGCAAACGGATACCAAGTAAAAATTTACTTTTCACAAGATATCCGCCTCTAAACTATCTCATTTTATTGTCTTTTACCGTGACAATTTTTAAACTTCTTACCAGAACCACATGGGCAAAGTTGATTGCGTCCAATCTGGCTCAAATCCAAATCTTCTGGCATACTTGCTTGGTGAGCAGCGATATTGCGAGTCGCTGTTGTACTGATATGGCGTTCTGCCTGTGGTCTTTCTTGTTCATGAATTTGTGCTTTCATCATCAAGCGTGTCACATCAAACTCAATCGAACCAATCATATCATTAAACATACGGAAACCTTCTGCCTGATACTCAACAACAGGGTTGTTCTGAGCATAACCACGAAGTCCAACCGCGTTACGCAATTGATCAAGGGCATCGATATGATCTGTCCACTTGTTATCCACCACTCGTAGAATCAAAACTTTTTGGAATTCTTTAACTGCTTCTTCATCGCGTAGTTTTGAAACCTGACTATCATAAACCTTCAAGGCACGTTGAAAAAGCTCTTCCTTGATGGCCTTATCAGACAAGCCTGACAAATCTTCCATCGTAATAGAATCTTCTGGAAGCAAGTTGTACTTAGCAAAGTTCAAAATTGCTTCAAGTTTTTCATCTTGTTTGGCACGCGCATGACCATCGACGACACGTTCAATCGTGCGTTTGTGCATAGCCTGAATTTCAGGTGCCAAGTCACGGTCTGCAGTGATGACATCGTAACGTTGAGCATAGATAATCTCACGTTGTTCACGCATGACATCGTCGTATTGAAGGACTTGTTTACGGGTATCGTAGTTATTTCCTTCGACACGTTTCTGAGCTGCCTCAACCTGACGCGTCAACATACGAGACTCAATGGCCTCTTCAGACATATTCAAGCGTTCAAATATGCCTTTCAAGCGTTCAGAACCAAAACGTTTCATCAAATCATCTTCAAGAGAGAGGTAGAATTGTGACTCACCTGGATCTCCTTGACGACCTGAACGTCCACGAAGCTGGTTATCGATACGACGACTTTCATGACGTTCTGTACCAATCACACAAAGTCCTCCAAGTTCACGAACACCTTCACCAAGCTTGATGTCGGTACCACGACCCGCCATGTTGGTTGCGATGGTAACGGCACCACGTTGACCAGCATTCATGATGATTTGGGCTTCTCTATAGTGATTTTTGGCATTCAAGACTTCGTGAGGAACACCAGCTGCGACCAATTTCTTAGAAATGTAGTCACTAGTTTCAACCGCTACTGTACCAACCAAGACAGGCTGACCCTTTTGGTAACGAGCCTTAACGTCTTCGACAACCGCTTTAAACTTAGATTCGATACTTGCATAAAGAAGGTCTGAGTGGTCAATCCGTTGAACAGGACGGTTTGTTGGGATTGGAATAACACGAATGTTGTAGATTTCACGGAATTCTTCTTCCTCAGTCTTACCTGTCCCCGTCATACCAGACAATTTCTTGTACATACGGAAAAGGTTTTGATACGTGATTGAGGCAGATGTCTTGGTTTCATCCTGGATTGGCACACCTTCTTTGGCTTCAATAGCTTGGTGCAAGCCATCAGAATAACGACGACCTTCCATGGTACGACCTGTAAATTGGTCGACAATCAAGATTTCTTGCTCTTCGCTCACCACATAGTCAATATCGAGAAGCATGATGTAGTTGGCACGAAGGGCATTATCGATAAAGTGAGTAAGAGCTACGTTTTCGATGTCATAGAGATTTTCAAGCTTGAAGTAGCTTTCAGCCTTGTCAATCCCTGAATCA
Source organism: Streptococcus sp. 2106 (assembly GCF_013277315.1). Taxonomy (NCBI): domain Bacteria; kingdom Bacillati; phylum Bacillota; class Bacilli; order Lactobacillales; family Streptococcaceae; genus Streptococcus; species Streptococcus sp. 2106. The sequence continues at coordinate 38,546 of NZ_VMMS01000029.1, read as the reverse complement.
GACAAACCAATAGTCTTAGACTGCACATCGATGATGTAGTCGTCTTTGTCCAAAGATTTTACATAGTGGTCTGCCATATGGTAGAGCTGACTGGTTTCAACTGCATTAGCACCTGATACGATCAAAGGTGTACGGGCCTCGTCAATCAAGATAGAGTCAACCTCATCGACCAAGGCATAGTTAAGCGGACGTTGTACCATGTTTTCAGCACGAACGACCATGTTGTCACGTAGGTAGTCAAATCCGATTTCTGAGTTGGTTGAGTAGGTAATGTCACACTCATAGGCTTCTTTTTTCTCCATTGGAGATTTGGCAGCCAAGTTAATCCCTACTGACAAACCAAGCCATGAGTACAATTCACCCATCTCAGTCGCGTCACGTTCTGATAGGTATTCGTTAACCGTAACTACGTGAACCCCTTTGCCTGAAAGGGCATTGAGGTATACCGGCATAGTCGCAGTCAAGGTTTTCCCTTCCCCTGTACGCATCTCTGGCACGTCACCATGGTGAAGAACGATTCCCCCCATGACCTGAACCTTATATGGGAAGAGACCTAGGACACGTTTGGCACCCTCACGGACAACCGCAAATGCTTCATAAAGCAATGAATCCAGCGATTCTCCATTTTGATAACGTTCTTTAAATTCAACTGTTTTTGCTTTTAGTTGGTCATCAGTCAAAGCAGCCATTTGGTCTTCGTATTTGAAAACCTTGTCAGCCATCTTTTCCAGACGACGGATTTCTCCTTTATCATTTTCGATAATTGTTTTTAAAATATTAGCCATGTTTTTCCTTACTTTAAATTCCGAATATTTTAGAATGTTCTTTTAATTTTAGCACAATTACTGATTATTTTCAAGGAAGAATCCCCATTTTGAAAAGGAAAAAGAGGCTAGTTTTCAAGCTAACCTCTCTGACTTTTATGATACTTTAATTACCAAAAATTGGCAAAAGAGCAAACAGGATAAATAGGTTTATCCAAAGAGAAAGACAGCAGATCAGTCCAAAAACAAAGAGACTGACTTTCTTGGACAGCAAGGCCATCAAAATGGACAGAATGCCAAAAATTAGCAAGACTTTCTGTATGCTGAAGAGGTCAATCTTCCCCCCCAGAATCGGACTGCCCCAAGGAAGAAAGCAAGCCAGATTAGCAGAACTAAACCAATATAAACCTTGGAATAGCGTGTAATAAATGATTTTAGATGTACCATAAGCTACCTCCTAAGCTTGTATATCTTTTGAATACTGTATATGCCCATTTTCGACAACTAATACATCTGTACAAAGGTCTGAAATATCTTCCGATATGTGTGATGTCAGGATAACCAGACCATTTTCTTTTTTCAGGTAAGATAAAATGACCTGTTTGGTTAACCTCACACTCTTCTCATCCAAAGCATTCATGGGTTCATCGAGAAAGAGTATAGATGGTTCGGCAATAAAGGCTTGAATCAAAGCCATTTTTTGTTTCGTTCCTAAGGATAAATGACGGTACTCAACGTCTTCAAATTCCTGTAAATCATAATATTGGATCCAATCGGCAATTCTTTTTTCCGTAACTTTAGATGAAAAATACCTTAACAGTTCCAAATTTTCTCTAAGGGATAAATGAGATAAAAACTCAACTTTTTCAATTAAAACCCCTGCATCCTGAATATAATGATTTTTTATCCCGTAGACTTCCCCATCTTGAAGAACTTTTCCTTTATCAAGCTTAATATAACCAGCAAGTATCTTTAAAAGAACTGTCTTACCAGATCCATTATCACCTTTAAGTCCATAAATTTTTCCTGATTGAAAGACCAGATTTAACTGATTTAAAATAGGTCTTTTCCCATAAATTTTCTGTCCATTTATAATTTCAAGTCTCATCGTTTATCCTTTCTTAAATTTCTCTTCCAAGCGACTAACAATCAAGATAACTAATAAACTTAGGAGTACTAAATACACTGTTACAATATGATCCATCATCCATTCTTGTCCCACAAATGCTAAAAAATAGAGAAAAAAGGAAAAACCAGCGCCCGCACTAATAAGTGCTATCAGATAAGAAAGTAGCAAGTACAAGATCGTTAACTGAGCAAGTAAAAAGAAAAGTGTGACTGTTTTGAAATGAATTCCTAGCGGAAGTAAACCAAGAAACCAGACAAATAAATCTTGAATAAAAAATTTAGAAATGACAACCAATCGTTTCCTTGTATAATCGAAAAAGGAGCTTGATTGATAGCGAATCAAGTGATAGTAGTGATCTGCCAAATCAGTTTCAAGCAAAATAACAGAGAGCCATCCAACCATGAAAATAGAAAGGTTTAACAAGAGTTTGGGGATTTCTAAATTCACTTCAGAATAGTCATTATAGGAAAAGATTGAAATCAATTCTCTCTTGAAAAAGAGAAAAACATCCTGCTTTTGAACCGCTGTTGACAATAGATAGTTGGTCAAAATCATCATCAGAACTATACGAAGTAGTAAAACAATCTTTCTCTTTAGCAAAATATTGTTAAAATTCTTAAACATTATCTTCATATTTTTCAAGCACCATATAAGGGACAATATAAAGGATATAAGGAGTAAAGAGTTTCATCAAACTTACATCCCCATAGCTAGCTTGCATCAAACTCGTCATAGGAACCATATAGTAAGGCAAGGCACTATAGAGCAGCATAGAACCAAGCCAAAGAAACATCAAATAGGTGATTGCCGAACGAGTCACATTCCCTAAATAATCAACTATTTTTAAAAAATAGACTGCATTGATGAAAATACCGATTAGTAGGACACAAGTAAAGAACAAATAGCTTGTTATCTCTCCATCTAGGAGCCTTTGTAAACTACTCCCATCAGAAAATAGAGAATTCCATTCAAGAGGAGAAAAAGTCCCAAAGAAATAAGTTAAAATTGCAATTATCAGCACAGTCACTAAATATATCACACAAGGGATACTTGCAACTTGCAAAGTCAACTTTCTTTTTACCCCTTGATAACTCACTTCTCTTCCAATACTCAATCGTAAAACTTTATTTTTCAGCTCAATATATTGAAAACCTAGCAAAACAATGATGATTGGAATAATAAATGATTGATAAAAACCTAGATTGAACTGGAGAATACGAAAATCTAATGCTGATTTTAATAAGTCATTTTTAATTGCTTGTCCATCGAATTTAGCTAGATCGGGCGCATGAATATCAAAAAAGAAATAAGTCATCAAAACATCACGATAAACCAAAGCAAGAAAAAGCAAAGTAAGCAAGACATAAACAAATTTATGCCTTGCCAAAGTTAAGAGAGGAATCTTCATAAGCCACCTCCTATTAAAAAACCGATATAAATCAATGCCTCCCCGCTTTATACTTCCCTAACTCCTTTCTTAGTCTAAGCATTTTTTTGAAACAAGAATAAGTTAACCTATTCAGACCAATAGCTAGCAGAATAAAAAGAAACCAAATGCCCCATAACTTGATATCTGTCAAATTTCTCAAGACGATATTGAAAAACAGAACTGAAATAACTGTCCAAGCAAGGCTAAAAAGAGCATAGAGGGGGATGTAAAACCAGTAAAAATAGTAAAAAATTGGGAAAAATTTACTTTCTCTATTATCCTTTTCAATCCAATTGAAAAAGTAAAACCAGGGCAATAAGATTATAAATTTAAACAAATGTTTCATCGATACCTCCTTTTTGATAGCGTTTTCTATTATTTTATTATATCAAAAAAATCTGGAAATGTCATTCCAGATTCTACTTTTTATTTACGTTTTCTTGCGATGAGATGAATCGGTGTTCCCTCAAAAACAAAGGCCTTGCGGATTTGATTTTCCAAGAAACGCAGGTAAGAAAAGTGCATGAGTTCTTCTTCATTGACAAAGATGACAAAGGTTGGTGGTTTGGTTGCCACTTGGGTCGCATAGAAAATCTTGAGACGTTTTCCTTTGTCTGTCGGTGTTGGGTTGATGGCAATGGCATCCATGATGACATCGTTCAAGACAGCTGATGGAATACGTGTATTTTGACTTTCGCTGATTTGCTTAATCATCTCAGGAAGTTTGTGGAGACGTTGCTTGGTCAAAGCGGATACAAAGATAATCGGTGCGTAAGGCAGGTATTGGAACTGCTCACGGATATCTTCTTCCCAGTTTTTCATAGTGTGGTTATCTTTTTCAAGCGTATCCCACTTGTTGACCACGATAATCATCCCTTTACCAGCTTCATGGGCAAATCCTGCGATACGCTTGTCGTACTCACGAATGCCTTCTTCCGCATTGATGACCATCAAGACCACATCTGAACGGTCAATAGCACGCATGGCACGCATAACAGAGTATTTCTCAGTATTTTCATAAACCTTACCAGACTTACGCATACCAGCCGTATCAATCATGGTAAACTCTTGACCATCTGTATCTGTAAAGTGGGTATCAATGGCATCACGAGTTGTTCCAGCAACAGGACTAGCAATAACACGGTCTTCGCCCAAGATAGCATTGATCAAGCTTGATTTTCCAACGTTTGGACGACCAATCAGGCTAAACTTAATGACATCTGGATTTTCTTCTTCATATTCATTTGGAAGGTTTTCCACAATCGCATCTAGTACATCCCCTGTACCGATACCATGGACAGATGAGATAGGCAGTGGTTCACCCAAACCGAGGGCATAAAAATCATAGATATCATTTCGCATCTCAGGGTTATCCACCTTGTTAACCGCGAGGATAACTGGTTTGTGGGTCTTATAAAGCTTGCGGGCTACGTATTCGTCCGCATCGGTAATTCCTTCCTTACCAGACACGACAAAGACGATAACATCTGCTTCTTCCATGGCAATTTCTGCCTGGTGCTTGATTTGTTCCATGAAAGGAGCATCGACATCATCGATTCCCCCTGTATCAATCATACTAAATGAACGATTGAGCCACTCACCCGTTGCATAGATACGGTCACGTGTCACTCCTTCGACATCTTCTACAATGGAGATTCGCTCACCAGCGATCCGATTAAATAGGGTTGATTTCCCAACATTGGGACGTCCTACAATGGCAATAGTTGGTAGGGCCATAATTTCTCACTTTCTACAATAATTTCTTCTGTTCAAGATTTTTTCTAGTTGAGCTTGGTTCAGCTTGACCAAACTGTTCTGCTAGGCGCTGACTCCAGCTTGTGGTCGCACGCGCCCCAGCATAGTCAGCCTGAACACGGTCATAAGCTTGGATTGCCTCAGTTGACTGTTCTTGGTATTCTTCCTCAAAGACAACATTCTCTAGTGGCAGTCTCGGTTTCATATCATGATGTTGATTTGGCACACCCAGTGCCATCCCAAAGACAGAATAGGTGTAGTCAGGTAGGTTAAAGAGCTCTGCCACTTCTTCAGACTTGTATCGAACCAAACCGATAATCACACCACCATAGCCCAAGCTTTCAGCTGCCAACAAGGCGTTTTGTCCAGCAAGAGCTGCATCGACCGAACTAATCAAGAGACCTTCCACACCTTGGGGTTGGAAGGTGTCGGTATGAAGTCGGGCTCCCTTTTCTGCTCGGTTCAAATCTCCGACAAAGAGAAGGAAAACAGCAGACTGGCGAATGGCTTCTTGAGGTACCAATTCATACAAGGCATCTTTCTTCTCTTGACTTCGTACCACAATCACAGAGTAGGATTGGAAATTCTTCCAAGATGATGCCATCTGGGCTGCTGTCAAAATCTCATTTAAGTCTACTTGGGGAATTTCTTGCTCCTTAAACCTGCGCACTGAAGTATGAGCCTTCATCAATTTAATGGTTTCTGTCATCGACGGTTTACTCCTTCTAAACGAGTCTCCTCAGCCAAATAACGGATGCGTTCCATGACCCGTCTGGCTTCCCAGGTTTCGTCATTTCCATGTTTCACTTTCGCAAAATGCTTCTCCAAATCTTCAAAGTTGAAGTTGGAGGTGAAAAAGGTCGGTAAATTTTCCTGCATCCGATATTGGAGAATGACCTGCAGGATTTCGTCACGCACCCAAACGGTTGATTGCTCGGCGCCAATATCATCTAAAATCAGGACTTCAGACAGCTTAATCTCATCCACCAAGGTCTTGACATTACCATCACCGATAGCATTTTTGACATCGATGACAAAGCTTGGATAGTGGAGGAGAGTGGATGAAACACCACGTTTTTCTGATAAATCATGGGCTAGGGCAGCCACCATGAAACTTTTTCCCACACCAAAGTCTCCATATAAGTAAAGACCTTTTCGAATAGCTGGATATTGCTCCACGAAGGCTAATAGCTTTTCAAAAACTGGCAAGCGCCCCAAATCATCCAAGTCAACTTGAGCCAAACTAGCTTGCTTGAGACTGGCTGGCAGATTGATTAACTTGAGACGGTTCTTAATAGCCGCTTCTTTTTCCGCTGCGATTAGCTCAGGAGTTTCTTCGTAAGAAACGTCCGCATAACCATGATTCATGACCAAAATAGGCTTGTAACCTTTGGCAATATAATCCGTATCCCCACGGAGAAACTTGTTACGCTCGGTGATGTATTGATTAAACTTGGAGATACTGCGATTCAATTCCTCTGGAGTCAAGGATTCTTGCTGGATAAAGGCCGCAACATCAGGGTCCTTCATGATTTTCTGGACCAAATCTTGATAATGAAAACGGCTAGGTTGTCGCTTGAGTACATCTCCGACACTTTCCATCTAATCTCCTCCTTTTTCTAATCGAGCTAATAGTTCTTGTTTCTTACGTTCTAGTTCCAGACGAGTTTCCTCGCTGGTTTCATTTTTATAATCTGGATTGCTCCACTTGGGTACATTGGACTTGGCATGACTAGGGGTACTGCTTTTTTGAGCCTGATTCTTCTGCCCACGCTCACGGATTCGCAAGACTGCCTCTTCTGCCGAATGAATCTTTTGATAGGCGTAATCATTGGCTACCTTCATGGCATATTTCTCATTGATATTTGCCGAATCTACCTTATTAAAGGTCAACAAGAGAATGATATTGATGACTTCGTCCAGCAAGCCCAAGCCAGCCATCTGTTGCAAGAGTTCTCTTTCTGTTTGGGTAATGGTCCCCTTGCGTGTTTGCTTGATTTCTGCTAAGAACTGCAGGGCAGTTTTACTTTTGGCCTCTTTGATAATTGTTGCTTCCTTAGGACTAAAGTCAGAGGAAACAGGTTTTTGAGCGATTTTCTCCCGCATGCGTTTGGTTGAAATAACCTGGGAAACAGCTGTTGACTTAGCCAGTTGATAGGTCTCAAACCAAGTCCATTTCTTCTCCTCAGCAATGGCAAAGAGGTTTAAGACATCGGACTGCTCATCCGCAAAACGAAGTCCATCTCGAGCCATCAGCTGGCGAAAATGTTCCAAGTCGAAATCGTTGGCCACTTTCTTCTTGAGACCAAGGTCTTCTTGACTTCCCAGTTCTGCCAAGTCTGGAAAGACTTGATTGAGTGAGACAGGTATTTCTTCACCATCAGCACTTTCAACTTTCAAATCCTCCACAGCTGCATCGCCAATCTTTTTCTCTAAAAGTCTGCGATAAACAGGATGTTCCAAGAAGTCCTGACTAGATAGAGGAGCATGGAGGGCTAGCTGATAAACATCCCCCTTTTGATAGAGGGTTAAGAGATTGAAAGCAGATAGGATTTTCAAAGATTTTAAAAGTCTGTCCATCCCAAAATTGAGATGATTGAGAATACTTGAAAAGAGATATTCCTTTCTGCCATTATCCCAAAAACTAATCGTATAAAGATAAAGGCTCAGTGCCTCCTGACCGATAATCGGGAGGTAGCACTGTACCAGAGATGAGGTATCTTGCGACACCCGATTATTCTTTAGATAAGAAAAACGGTCAATTGGCTTCATTTATCTTTCCTTTTTCTTTTTAGAGGACTGGGTGATTTGTTGGAGCAGACTCTCTAACTCACTGACATCCTTAAAACTACGATAGACACTAGCAAAACGTACATAGGTAATCTCGTCCAATTCAGCCAACTCCTCCATGACGAGTGACCCAATGTCCTCACTTTGAATTTCATTTTCATTTCGACCACGGAGTTTCTGTTCGATACGATTGACTACCATGTTGATTTCATCACTTGACACAGGACGTTTCTGGGCTGAGCGGATAATCCCATTAAAGATTTTATCTCTGGAGAATTGTTCCCGTGTGCCATCTTTTTTAACAACCACTAAAGTTCTTTCTTCTACCCGTTCGTAGGTTGTAAAACGGTGCTGGCATTCGTCGCACTCACGTCTTCTACGAATGGTGTTCCCTTCTTCTGCTTGGCGACTATCGATAACACTTGACTTGGTAGCCCCACATTTTGGACAACGCATCCTTTCCCTCCTTATCGTTTTCTTTTCATTATACCATTTTTTAAACGATTCCCAAAACAATTCTTCTTTTTGCTTGACAAGTTTTTTGTTTTGTTGTATTATTTAATTAAGACAAAGAGATGAAAGAAAGGAGACCAAGATGTCCTGGACATTTGACAACAAAAAACCCATTTATTTACAGATTATGGAGAAAATCAAGCTTCAGATTGTTTCCCATACACTGGAAGCCAATCAACAACTTCCGACCGTGAGAGAGCTAGCTAGCGAGGCAGGGGTCAATCCAAACACCATCCAAAGAGCCTTATCAGACCTTGAACGAGAAGGATTTGTCTACAGCAAGCGAACAACTGGACGATTTGTGACTAAGGATAAGGAGCTAATCGCCCAATCGCGCAAACAATTATCGGAAGAAGAATTGGAACACTTCGTTTCCTCCATGACCCATTTTGGCTATGAAAAAGAAGAACTACCAAGCGTAGTCGGCGATTATATTAAAGGAGTTTAAGCCTATGTCATTACTAGCATTTGAAAATGTATCCAAATCATATGGAGCAACACCAGCCCTTGAAAATGTTTCCCTTGAGATCCCAGCTGGAAAAATTGTTGGTCTCCTTGGCCCAAACGGCTCAGGAAAAACAACCCTGATTAAACTAATCAATGGCCTCTTGCAACCAGATCAAGGACGTGTCCTGATCAACGACATGGATCCAAGCCCAGCAACCAAGGCTATCGTAGCTTATTTGCCGGATACGACCTATCTCAATGAGCAAATGAAGATCAAAGAAGCCCTAACCTACTTCAAGACCTTCTATAAAGATTTCAATCTTGAACGCGCCCATCATCTACTTGCAGACCTCGGTATTGATGAAAATAGTCGTCTCAAGAAACTATCAAAAGGAAACAAGGAAAAAGTCCAATTGATTTTGGTTATGAGCCGTGATGCTCGTCTCTACGTTTTGGACGAACCCATTGGTGGGGTGGATCCAGCAGCCCGTGATTATATCCTCAATACCATCATCAACAACTACTCCCCAACTTCTACCGTTTTGATTTCTACCCACTTGATTTCAGATATCGAGCCAATCTTGGATGAAATTGTCTTCCTCAAAGACGGAAAAGTCGTTCGTCAAGGCAATGTAGACGATATTCGCTATGAGTCGGGTGAATCCATTGACCAACTCTTCCGTCAGGAATTTAAGGCTTAAGCAAAGGAGATTATTTATGTTTTGGAATTTAATTCGCTACGAATTTAAAAATGTTAACAAGTGGTATTTAGCCCTCTACGCAGCCGTGCTAGTCCTTTCAGTCCCCCTAGGAATGCAAGGACACTACTATAATTATATATCTTTCAAAGATAGCCAACCTTTCCTATTTATCTTTCTGGCTCTCGTCTTTGGTGGCTTGATAATTACACTTGGGATTTCAACCATTTTCTTGATTATCAAACGCTTCAAAGGTAGTGTCTATGACCGCCAAGGCTATCTGACTTTGACCTTGCCAGTTTCTGAGCACTATATCATCACTGCTAAATTAGTCGGAGCCTTTATCTGGTCTATACTTAGCTCGGCTGTACTGGCTCTAAGTGCTTTTCTTATTGTGACTATAACGGTTCCAGAATGGATGTCACATTATGACTTGTTCCCACTTGTAGGAACATACCTTCCTCAACTCTCTCTTGTGGGGTTATCCTTCCTACTAAATACCGTTTCTGGAATCCTCTGCATCTACTTGGCTATTTCCATTGGACAGCTTTTCAATGAATACCGTACAGCACTCGCTGTTGCAGCCTACATTGGGATCCAAATCGTCATTGGCTTTATTGAAGTCTTCTTCAATACCAGTACTAACTTCTATGTCAATTCACTTGCAGGATTTAATGATAATTTCTATATGGGAGCAAGCATAGGCATTGTTGAAGAACTCATATTCATAGCTATCTTTTATCTCGGAACCTACTATATTTTGAGAAACAAGGTTAACTTGCAATAGTTTTAAAATCAAAAAGGATAACATCTCATCACAGAGAGGCTATCCTTTTTGATTTTATCTCATTTTCCGTCTAACTTTATCTTACAGACGAATCCTTCTAACCAATTAATACTCTTCGAAAATCTCTTCAAACTACATCAGCTTCACCTTGCCGTAGGTATGGT
>NZ_VMMS01000029.1:0-28054 GCF_013277315.1 Streptococcus sp. 2106 | reverse complement strand
ACAACCTCAAAGCAGTGCTAAGGAGCATATCTATTATGCACCCCCCTATGTCTCTTGGGAAAGGGGAACTAATGAGAATCACAATAGGCTCATTCGGAGATGGTTACCTAAAGGAACTAAGAAAACGACTCCCAAAGAAGTCGCATTCATCGAAAATTGGATTAATAACTATCCTAAAAAACACTTGAACTACAAGTCCCCCAGAGAAGACTTCTTGATGGAGAACTTGAAATTTGGCAATGAAATAAAGACTATACAAATTGATTAGGGAATTTAAAACATAGTAGATTGAAACTAGAATAGTACACCTCTACTTCTAAAACATTCTTAGAAATCGATTTGACTGTCCTGATCGATTTATCCTGTTCTTATTTCATTTCACTATAATTTCTAACAATATTTTAAAAACTGAACCGTACTATTTCAACTTCCATAAATTACAATATTGATAGGCACAGTTCCCATACCTGTCCAAATTCGAATAACGTTTAGTATAAATTAGAATATGACTACAACATCACAAATAATTAGACTATCTATAATATCTACGATGTAACATATACATAGGAAGCACCGTTATCAAGAGCGCCAAGGCTATCAACCAGATAAGATGAAGATACAAACCTGTCACCTCACCTCCCCATATAATACGAATCATGCAGGTAGCGTGATACAAGGGAGAAAACCAAGTCAAATCACCAAGTATTGGGGGCAAGGAAGTAATGGGAAAGAAGGTATCTGAAAACATATAAAGAGGACGGATTACCAAAACATTGTAGTAATTCAGAAATTCCCTAGACGGTGCCAAGTAGGTAAAGATTAGTCCTAAAACACCAAACAAATAACCCACTATAAATAAAATCAGAGGAATCAATAACATCAAGACATGAAAATGCGCTGTGATAAGCATGGAAATCAGCCAAAAAATCCCACCGAAAATCACTGCACGAATACCTGCCCAGATAGCCTGACCCACCACAATATCACTCGTATTGATTGGCGTCATCAACATAGCATCATAAGTCTTTTCAATCTTATACTGGATAAAGGCATTGACCGTTGTTTCTGCGGTGGCCGCAGACATGGCAGTCGCAGCAATTAAACCTGTAATGACAAAATCACGGTAGAGCATACCGTTAACATGCGTCAAATAGGCACCAACTCCAAATCCCATTGCTAAAAGATAAAAGAGGGGGTCGATAAGGTTGGGGACAATTGAAATTTTAAATAAATTTCTAAAACTCATGTAGTTGCGTACCACAACGTGTCCGATGGACTGAAATGATAACTTAAACATGCAAGTCCTCCTTCTCTGTCCCAGTCAACCCCAAAAAAAGCGTCTCAAGGTTGTCAGCATCATACTTGATGAGCAAGTCTTCTACAGTTCCTTCTTCTTTGATAGTCCCTTGGTGGAGCATCAGCACCCTATCTGTCAAATATTCAATCTCATTCATATAGTGGGAAGTAATAATGATAGAAACACCTAATTCCTTCAACTCCAAAAGTTTATCCCAAATAATATTGCGGGATTGAATGTCTAAACCAACTGTCGGTTCATCTAAAATGATAATATCAGGCCGATTGATGAGAGCTCTTGCCAAGACAAGACGTCGTCGCATCCCACCCGACAGCTGATTCACCATCTTTTGCGCATGTTTGCTCAGTTGAACAAAATCCAAGAGAGAATCGATTCTCTTCCTAAGTTCGACAGATGAGATACCATAACATAGACCGTGAGCAAAAAGATTATCATAAACATTCAAGGTCATGTCCAGCATATCCTCCTGCCCTACAATACCCAGACAAGATTTACTCTTACGACGATTGGTTTCAATATTTTGCCCCAAGATATCAATCTCTCCTGAGGAAATTGAGGTCAGTGAGTAAATCATCTTTAAAGTGGATGTTTTGCCAGCACCGTTGATTCCCAAGATACCCAAACACTCTCCTTCTCCCAATTCAAAGCTAATTCCCTTGACAGCTTCATAAGAACCATATTGCTTTTTTAGATTTTTAACACTTAACTTCTTCACTCTTTCTTTCCCCCACAAATAGAGCATGTTGGATACTTTGTTAATTCATCAAAATGTTGTTCGAATGTTATAAAGTCAATTGAGAATCTTTTATTAAATGTTAGCAATGCTTCGTATCCCCAAAAAATATATCTTAAAATTTCAAACGAAATAAAATACCCTTGAAATAGACAAGCAGGACCTAAAGCACCATTCGGAGTTCTGAACATCTCTAGTTCCAATGAATTTGTCATCGTACGAACAGTCTCCAACTCCTCAGCATACTCAGGAATTTTTTCCAAATCCTCTAAAAACTGACAGTAATAGCACGCTGCTTTATACGGAATAATTGAATATACTTTCCCATTTTTCTTACCCACCACAGCAGACAGACATAATTTATTGTATTGAACACAAGCTTCATTGACCCAAAAATCAATATAGCCTGTTGGATAATCTGCAACATTTACTACGATATCACATTTTGAAGTTTTTATTAACTCATCAACATCCTCTTTTGAACCTATCTCTTTATCAAGTACCTCAAATTCAATTAAAGGATTAAACTTTCTAAGCGACTCTTTTGCAGCCTCTACTTTTCTTTTTCCAATATCAGATGTCGAATACAAAATTTGTCTATTGAGATTACTAGCTTCGACCGTATCAAAATCAACTGCTGTAATATGCCCTATACCTAATTCAGCCAATGCTAGACAGATATTACTTCCTATACCACCAATACCTAAGAGCAAAATACGCGTCTTTTTTAATTTTAACTGATAATCATACTTTGTTAAAGATAATGTATCTAAAGTATTAAAAAAGTTAAGATTTACGGAATATCTATCCAATTCTTCTGAAGTTAATTCAGTTGTAGTAACAAAATTATCCTCCAAATACCCTAGTGTATCTAGTAAAGAAATACTTTCTTCTACCTCATTAGGGGACAAGCTATCAACTAAGCTACAAATTTCATTGATTGTGTATTGTCCATCGAGAAGCTTAATGAGCTGAGTATACTTCTCATCCAGATTCTCAATCTCAATACCATAATCTTTTCCTATACCTAATCTAATTTTATCCTTTAAAAATAGGACACTATGAATATCTTTAATTTTAGGTAAATTCAATTCTATTTCCTCCTAAAATAGACAAAAGGAATGGAAAAATCCATTCACTTTTGAAAAAAATGTTGAGAATGTAATCTTAAGATTAACGTCCTTCAACTGTGGATACTGCTGCAATTACTTTTGTAATTTTACCTCCATTTAAACTCAGACAATAAAATTTAAAATATTCTCTAGTAAAACATTTTAAAAATCTATTTATCTTGTGCTTTAATTATAGTATAATAAAAGATAGAAAATCATCGATATATGAAATTTGGAGAAAATTTTTATGGAACCAGATATTTTCATCATCACAAAACTCTTATCAGACCCTTCTCGGATGCACATTTTAGATATTCTAATGGATGGAAAAGCTCACACGGTTAACGAAATTGCCAGCTTTACCAAAATCAAGCAACATACTGTCAGCTATCACCTCAAATTACTTACCGAAGCACAGGTAACCACTCTACAAACCTATGGACGTTTTCATTATTATTCTTTAAAAAGTGCTGCCATTGCAGAAATGCTGGAATTTCTCAGCTTCTACTCTCCTCAGCGTGATGTCAAAAGTTATAAACAACACATTCACAAAAAGGAATTAAAGGTCGCTCGCACCTGCTATGACCATATTGCTGGTGAGCTTGGCATTTCCATTACCAATTATCTCTTGCAAGAAAATCTCCTCAGCGAATCAGAAAAAGACTTCCAACTCACTGAAGCTGGGAAGTCTTATTTCCAAAGAAAATTACACATTGATACGGATGAATTGAAAAAGAAAAAACGGAAATTTTGCCCTAAATGTTTGGATTGGAGCGAACGTAAAAATCATGTCGGCGGAGCTCTCGGCAATGCTCTTTTAGAATTTTTCAGTGAAAAACAATTGGTCATCCCTGCACAAACGCCACGTTCACTTACCATTACAGAGAAGGGAAAAGAATTCCTCGAAAGGGAATGGGGGATTTAAACATGGACTTTTAAGCAAATAACTGTCCATACCCATTCTATAACAACCTCTCTATCCCCTTACTCCCCCAACTCAGCACTGTAGGCGATAATCTGGTCAACTGTGTCAGACAAGAATTGGATGGTATCACGGAGTGGTTTGTCTGTTGAAATATCAGCACCGATAATCATGGCTGACTCAAGTGGTGTCTTGCTACCACCTGATTTAAGGAGATTGAGCCAGTCTTCAGCTCCAGTTTCAGAATGTTTTAGATGAAGGTAACCAGCTGTCGAGATGACAAGACCAGCAGAGTAAGTGTAACTATACAAGCCCATATAGTAGTGAGCTTGGCGCATCCAAGTCAAAGCTGCATCATCGTCAATTTCAATAGCATCTCCCCAGAAATCCGTCAAAACTTCCTTCATAATGCTGTTGAGCTTGCTTGCTCCAAAGGTCTCCCCTTCTTCAATCAATGTATACACCTTACGCTGGAAGGCGGCTTCCAAGAGGTGGGTGATGAAATTATGGAAGTAGGTGTCTGTCAAGCGATGAGCCAGAGCGAAGCGTTTTTGACGTGGGTCATTAGACTGGTTCTCTAAGTAATCACTGAGTAGCAATTCATTGAAGGTCGACGGTGCTTCAACATAATAGGTCGACATGTGGGCGTTGAAATAGCTTTGATGATTGTCTGAAAAGATGAATTGACCAGAATGCCCGATTTCATGAATCAAGGTATAGACATCGCTCAAACGGCCTGTCCAGCTCATGAGGACATAAGGGTGTACGCGATATGGGTCCGCCGCATAACCACCGGAATCCTTGCCACTGTTAGCAGCAAAGTCCACCCAGCGCTCTTCTTGGTAACGAGCAACTTCCTGACAATATTCTTGCCCCAAAGGTTCTACCGACTTCATGACCAAATCATAGGCATCGTCAATAGTCACTTCAGGATTCAGGGCGCTGTCCAAGTCCAATTTCCAGTCTGCAAAGGTCATCTTTTCAAGACCATTTACCTTGGCAACATGCTTGAGGTATCTCTGAGCGACTGGTGCAAAGTCCTTCATGATGAGGTCAATCTGGCGGTCAAACATGACACGGTCCACTTCTTGTTCAGCTAGAAGATAGTCAAAGACAGAGTCGTATCCCTTCATATCAGCCAAGAGTTTTTCAGACTTGACCTGAGCCAGATAGGCTGCTGCAGCCGTATTTTGGTGCTTACGAAGTCCCTCTGAGAAGGAACGGAAGGATTTCTCACGAACCTCAGCATCCTCATGGTTTTGGTAGAAATTCTCATAGGTCACAAAGCTGTTTTTGTAGGTCTTGCCATGGGCTTCAAAGTCAGCCATTTCAAAATCCCCAGCTCGCATCTTAGTATAAATGTCCTGCGGACTGTAGAAAACTTCACCGAGATTGGTCAAGGCCTTCTCCACATCTGCCCCTAAGTAGTGGGCTTTTTTGATTTTAGCCTGACGAATGGCAGCTGTTAAATGTGGCAATTCACCCAAACGGTCCAAGACTTCCTCGTCTGCTACCACCAAGGCATCGTCAAAGAAGGTCAAGGCTACGCTGGCATCTGTTTCAAATTCCATCCCAGCTTGGGCAATATTGGCAAATTCGTCATTGCTATAGTCCGTCGTCTGAGGCATAAAAGCATAGTTGCCAATATGGCTCATCTGAATGTAGATCTGTTCCAATTCCGCAAAGGCCTTCTCGAAATTCTCAAAAGTGTGAAGATTGCCCTTGTAATCACGGCTAAACTGGTTGATGTCTTCGCGAGCTTTCTCGATTGCACGCAAGAAATCCTCACGGTCTTGGTATAGGGCTGTTAAGTCCTAGAGTTCCTTCTCTGGAAATTCTGAACGGTGTTTTTGTTCCATTTTCTTCCTCTTATTTCTCTAATTCTACTAAAACACTAAGGGCTGATAAGGCGTAAAGCGGTGCTGTTTCTGCTCGCAAAATACGAGGACCTAGGCCTACCAAAACGGCTCCCTTAGCTTCAAAACTTTCGATTTCTGCAGGTGACAGACCGCCTTCTGGACCAAAGATAAAGAGCAGTTTGGCTCCTGTTTCAAGACCAGTGACTGCTTGCAGAAGCGCAGCGGCTTCTCCTTCTTTAGCTGATTCTTCATAGGCTACTATGATAGAGTCAAACTGGTCCAGCTGAGCTAGAAAATCTGCTTTTTTCTCGAAAAGTTTAATACTTGGTACAATATTACGCTTGCTTTGCTCGGCTGCTCCAAGGGCAATTTTTTCTAGTTTTTCAACTTTTTTACCCAATTTCTTGCCATCCCACTTGGCAACTGACCAGTCTGCAGGAAAGGCCCAGATTTGGCTAGCACCCAGTTCGGTTACTTTTTGAGCGATGAACTCCAGCTTGTCTCCCTTGGGAAATCCAGATGCGATGGTCACTTGGACTGGTAGTTCCACATTGTCATTTAATTCTTGGATCAACTCAAACTGACGGGCTTCCACATCCAGCACGCGCGCCAAGCGCTTGATGCCATCCTCAAAGACCAAAGTAACCTCATCATCTTCTTTCAAGCGCATAACCTGAAACATATGCTTGCTGGTTTCCTTGTCCTCGATGGTGACAGGAGAGGCTGCACTCCCCTTGACAAAATACTGTTGCATACTAGCCTCCAATCACACCGGAAATATCCTTGGTTTTCTTGAAGACACAGGCATTCCATTCCCCTTGAACCATGTGAGTTTCGAGGAAAAATCCAGCTGACTCAGCCGACTCGCGCACCATGTCCCACTTGTCCTTAATAATTCCACTCATGATGAGGTAGCCTTCATCCTTGACCAAGCGATAAGCATCATCCGTCAGATGAACGAGGATATCCGCCAAGATATTAGCTACAATCACATCTGCTTCAATCTCCACGCCTTTAAGCAAATCTCCAGCCGCTACATGGATGTTTTCCATACCAGGGTTGAGTTCAATATTTTCCTGAGCAACACGAACTGCCACATCATCTAGGTCATAGGCGAAAATTTCCTTAGCACCAAGTAGCGAGCTAGCAATAGAGAGGATGCCTGATCCAGTACCCACATCTAGCACCGTTTCGCCACCACGAAGAACCTGCTCCAAGGCAAAGAGGCTCATCTTAGTGGTTGGATGCGTTCCAGTCCCAAAAGCCATACCAGGATCCAGCTTGATAATCTTTTCTCCCGCAGTCGCCTCATAGTCTGTCCAAGACGGCACGATGGTCAAATCATGAGTAATACGAGCTGGTTCATAGTATTTCTTCCAGTTGTCTGCCCAGTCTTCCTCAGCCAAGGCAGTCGTCCCCATCTTGACCTCACCCAAATCCATAAAATCAGTTAGTTCCGCGAGACGAACCTGCAAATCTGCCTCAACCACTGCCACATCAACTGTATCAGGATAGTAGGCGGTCACCACAATTTCTTCTTGCTGCTCGACCTCTGGGAAAATCTCGCCGAAGCGGTCAACATTTCCCACATAGTCCATGCTGTCTTCAATCGCAACGCCTTGCGCTCCCAGCTCAATCAAGAGATTAGAAACTAACTCCTCTCCCTCACGCTTGACTGTAACTTTTAACTCTTGCCATGTTTCCATTATTAATACCAAGCCCGTAAAACACAAAACCAAAATAGGAAATTCTCTGAAGACGCTTGTGTCTAAGAGAAGTTTATCTTTTTGGCACAGTGTTTAGGGCGGGTTCAGTTTAGAAATGTAACTGAACCATCCTTTCTATTTCTCTATCAATTTTTTCATGTAGACCATATCCATGTCTTCTTTTTCAGCCTCAATGCGGATTTGACGATAGCCATTTTTCTCGTAAAAAGCAACCATGCCTGCATCCTGTAACACCGTACACAAATCCCATTGTGTGATGGTTGGAAATTCTTTTTCCAGTAAGCTTAAACCTTTAGATCCATACCCTTTTCCTTGATACTGAGGCAAAATCGCTGCCGTTCCCAACCAAGCTTTCGTTAACTCGGCATTGGTCTGAACTCGTAAAAATCCGATGTTTTCTTCATCTTCTTTTACAAAGTAGTAATAGCTATTGGGACGCTCGACTAATTTCCACTTAATTCGTTCGCAGTCCTCGAGATAAGGGTCATATTCATCATGGTATTTTTCATAAACAGCCTTAAAGCTGGCTCTCTGAATTGCAATAATAGTTTCTAAATCCTCTGCTCCCACTCGAACAAGTGTTATCATAAACTTTCCTCCAAATAATCTCTCAATCTTCCCTGCAACTGAGGCACTGCCTGTTTAGAATTGAGAAATTCCTCAATAGGCATCAATTTATAGCCCTGTCCTTCATCTCCGAAGATGATATTGTCAAATTGTTCTTGTCTTAGCTGACCAACCATAAAGACCGATTTCTTGCCTTTAAAAATTACGCTAGGATAAATCTTGCTCCAAAGCAGACAGTCTTCATCTAAATGAATTCCCAGTTCCTCATAAACTTCACGCCGAGCGCATTCAAAAGGGCTTTCGTCCCCTTCACGGCCACCACCTGGCAACTCCCACATGTTGGGACAAGGGATATCGTCCTTGTCATCACGCAAAATCGTCAGTAGCTTATCCCCACAAAAGAGGGCAATCTTGCAACCTTGGAAATCCATTCTGCTATTCAATAATTCCATGATATTTACTCTTTTCTATGATAACAATTACTCTCTAGGAAAATACGAGCTAGCTTTCTTCGATTACTTTTTGGCACTCTGCATCCCAGTATGCTTGCCATCTGCCATGTTTTTTAGCAAAATAAACCGTAAACTCATCATTTACATAATCTGCAACATAGCGAAGATTAGGCGGGTTTTCCTCACCACTTAATATCCAAGGATGGAAGTAAAAGGTTTTCTCCCACCTCTTCTGAGTATAGCCGAGATCCTTGGCATACTGAGGGATGGGTTGTTGCATCTCACTTTCCAAATAGGACTGAATAGCATTGTCAATACTATTTAAACGAGCTAATAGTTGCTGAAACTGCTCTTCTTCCTCCGTCTTAAAACCAACTAGAAATTCAAATTCCGCAAAATCTTCAGGAAATTCAAGTTCTGTGATTTTCCCATCCTCAGCATAGCGTCCTTCCTCATTAACAAGGCGACGAGCTCCTGACTTCAATACTCTCTCGAAATCTAGATCCGCAAAGCGATTGCGGGGAAGAATATCAACTGACGGCTCAGTTTTAGCTGACCTGCTCCTGAAAAACTGTTTGACTTTTTCTAGCATAATCTCCCCCTTCTCCTTGAATTCATTATTTAAAAATGTCCACTTAGAATCTTTTCTAATACCTCGGATAAGGATAAAATTCTCCCTCTTCCAAGCCAACTTTTCCTTCTTCAAAGACTTCTTGATTCCATTCCATGACAAATTCCTCTGCTTCTGGGTCTTCCAAAAAGTCCATGAGGACATCTAGCCCAACCTCAGCAGTATCTTTAAGGAAAAGGGCAAAATAAGCTAAAAACTCGCGAGAAAATCCTTTTTTAGGTAGATAAGGGATAACCGTTAAATAGTCTTCTGCATTGACGGTTGACTTAGCAGGATTGTAGAAAAGGACCGCTTCCTCAAAAAGAATGTCATCTGATGAAACCTCTCCGTCTTCATCCACCATCTCCACACCTGCAGCATTTTGCGCTTCCAATAGAAAACTCACTTCTACCGCGTGGTTACGCTTGTCCCAACTAATCTCAAAGTCAAAGGGAAAGTTCTTGTCCAACTCTTCCTCTAAAATATCTAAAAATCCGTATGTTGCCATTTTGTCCTCTTTCTATGCGACTCTTTAATCGCCCCGATTGCTCGGAAATATGCTAAAATAGATACTACCATCTTACCACAAAATTATTTTATGTCCTAATTATACCATATTACCTCATTTAAACCCTTGGTATCAATGATTTTCTTAAAAGTCTGATTTCTTCATTTCTCATAAAAATCAATATAAAAAGCCCGCGAAAGGGCTAATAAATCTATAAAATCAATAGGCGAGTAACTAGCACAAGTGGACGTGCTTTTTTATTGACTATTACCACGATACCACGCTTAATCTTAGGCTTGAACTTTCTTATCTGCAATAGCGTCTGTCAAAGTCTGAGAAAAGTTAAGTCCCATTTCTCGTCCCAACTTATCTGCCCATTTTGGTATGGTCAAAGTCTTTTTAATGGGTTCCTGACTTCCTAGGTATTCTGATACATCAACAGATACCATAGAAATAAAAGATTTATCAAGGTCATAGGTTGACACGAAATCTTCATCATCTTTAAAAGGATCATTATCAATTAAAGACAAGCTATTGATATCTGATGGCTGAGGTAACTCTCCATCACTCTCTATCAAATCTGCAACAGTTATCCCTAGCCACTCCGACCCCATAGCCAAAGCCTCAGAAATCCCCTCTCCTTGTGTAGCTGAGTATTCAAAATCTGGGAAATGGACAAAATAAGTCGCTTCTGTTTCGTCTGTGTCGTCATAATAAAATAAAGCTGGATACGTAACTAACATTTCACTACCTCCATATCAAAAAGCAGGGGCTGAATTTTACAACCCAGCTTGCTTTCTTATCCCTCTTTCAGTGTACTTATTCAGCTCACCATGAGGGATTGTGATAGGTCTTTCCCCTTGCTTCTCCATTTTAATATGGGAACCTTTACCGCCTCTAGTCTTTATCCAACCATGGGCCGTAAGGAGTTTAACCATCTCTTTTTGTGTCATAGGCATAGCGCTTTTACCTCCTGACAACACCATTATAACACGTGTTACACGTATTGTAAAGGAGTGATACTTATTATTCTCTTATACATAAAAGCCCCTAGATGTGGTTCTAAGGGTAGCCAATTTATTCATGTCTATTTTTTTGAGTGGTAAATACTGCTTCTTTCTCGATCCATTCATCATTTGTATAGTCAATTGTAAAAGTATCTCGATTTAAGACAGATTGAGGCGGAGTTGAATGAATCATAGGAACACTGCGTACTCTATACCTTTTATCTCCAATTTTTACAAACTGATACTCTTCGAAAATCTCTTCAAACCGCGTCAACGTCGCCTTACCGTATATATGAGACTGACTTCGTCAGTCTCATATACAACCTCAAAACAGGATTTTGAGCAACCTGCGGCTAGTTTCCTAGTTTGCTCTTTGATTTTCATTGAGTATGATTAACTCTCAAGTCTTCGAAATCAGGATTTTCAACAGTTATTACAAGGAGGCGATTTACTACTTCAAAAACATCAATTATTCTATTTTTCATATTTTTTCAACCCATTATTAGAATGAACTTCTTGGTAAGCAAAATCAAGTTTAGATTTAATGTTTTCGTACAAATCTAAAATCTCTTTTGGAGTATCTTCCCGGAAGAAAAGTTTTCTTTTCCCTGAAATAACTTGATCACTAAGAATCCAATGACGAATTTGTTTTGTAAAAATCAAAATTTCCTGACTTGGTAGTTCCATCATTTCCATTGCTTATCACCTCTCTTTTCATTATAGTTCATACAATGACATTCAGCAATATTATTTCTCAAGTCAGCACTTCCACTTCTTTAGGCTCAACTATCCTATTTTGAGCTTTAAAGAAAATCAAATCTCTCATGCTGATACCTCTCCTCATTAAATTAAATAGTAAAAAAGATTCTATCTCACTCCCTGATTATTACAAAACCATTGAAATATCACAACTAATAGGCTAGAATGGATATAGTAGATGAGTCATTCTACTCAAATCCACGCTAGAAAGGACTGCTATGCCAGACAATCTCGCGCTTCGCATGCGCCCTAAAACCATCGACCAGGTCATCGGTCAGGAGCATCTGGTCGGACCTGGAAAAATCATCCGCCGCATGGTGGAAGCCAACCGCCTGTCCTCCATGATTCTATATGGCCCTCCGGGAATCGGCAAAACCAGTATTGCCTCTGCCATCGCTGGAACGACCAAGTATGCCTTTCGAACTTTCAATGCGACAGTTGATAGTAAAAAGCGACTGCAAGAAATCTCGGAAGAAGCTAAATTTTCTGGTGGTCTCGTCCTATTGCTAGACGAAATTCATCGACTAGATAAGACCAAGCAAGACTTCCTCTTGCCTCTCTTGGAAAGTGGACTGGTCATCATGATTGGAGCAACGACTGAAAATCCTTTCTTCTCTGTCACTCCTGCCATTCGTAGCCGTGTTCAAATTTTCGAGTTGGAACCTCTGTCTAACCAAGACGTCAAAGAGGCCCTGCAGATAGCTCTAAGTAACCCTGAACGTGGTTTTGATTTTCCAATAGAACTAGATGAGGATGCGCTGGATTTCATCGCAACCTCTACAAACGGAGACCTTCGCTCTGCCTTTAACTCACTGGACTTGGCTGTTCTCTCTACCCCTGAGAATGACAAGGGCATTCGCCACATCACCTTAGACATCATGGAAAATAGTCTTCAGAGAAGCTACATCACTATGGACAAGGATGGAGACGGTCACTATGATGTTCTATCTGCCCTGCAAAAGTCTATTCGTGGCTCAGATGTGGATGCCAGTCTCCACTATACTGCCCGCTTGATTGAGGCTGGGGATCTGCCTAGTCTCGCTCGTCGCTTGACTGTTATCGCCTATGAAGATATCGGCTTAGCCAATCCTGAGGCCCAGATTCATACCGTGACTGCTCTGGATGCCGCCCAGAAGATTGGGTTCCCAGAAGCCCGCATTCTCATTGCCAATGTCGTGATTGATTTGGCCCTTTCTCCAAAATCCAACTCAGCCTATGTAGCTATGAATAAGGCACTTGCTGACCTCAAAACATCAGGGCACTTGCCTATTCCGCGACACCTGCGTGATGGGCACTACAGTGGAAGCAAGGAACTGGGGAATGCCCAAGACTATCTCTATCCACACAACTATCCTGGAAATTGGGTCAAGCAAGACTATCTGCCAGAAAAAATTCGTAATCATCACTATTTCCAAGCAGAAGATACTGGTAAATATGAACGGGCTTTGGCTCAAAGAAAGGAAGCTATCGACCATTTGCGAAAAATCTGAAATCCTTTTCAAAAAATTGCACTTTCCTCTTGATTTTTTTTGAAAAAGTGGTATCATATAAATATAGAAACGCTGTGGTGTACGACTTCACACTTAAGTGTTGACCGACTATTTTTTGTATTATTAGGGAAACAAAAGTCTTCTAACAGCATGTAGGCCGTCTCACACGGAAACAGCTTCAGTTAGAGCGAGTTGCCCACCTGCTTAATTGCGCGGGTTCAATACAAACCGTGAAGTTTCGGCACCAATACAGCTTTTTTCTTTGCCTCCTTAGCTCAGCTGGCAGAGCAGCGGACTCTTAATCCGTGGGTCACAGGTTCGATCCCTGTAGGGGGCATCTAAATACAACAGGAAAAGCCTTGGAACCAAGGTTTTTTTGCTTAAATAAAATTTTTTTCAAATTCTTTAGAAAACTAGTTTAAATCATAATCCAACACCAATTTTACAAATACCATAAACTAAGCTTATATACCCAAAACACAAAAAGTCCTCTTTCCACTATTTTAGAAAGAGAACTTTTTCTTTAGGAGAAATAACTTATACTCAATGAAAATCAAAGAGCAAACTAGGAAGCTAGCCGCAAGCTGTACTTGAGTACGGTAAGGCGACGCTGACGTGGTTTGAAGAGATTTTCGAAGAGTATTAATTTTTAATCAATTCGTGATAGCTCAGCTGGCACCGTTAAGTAATAAGTTGCAGTCAAGCTTGCTTCGCCTTGATTGACAAAAATCTCGATGGAATTTTTATCTAGAACAACTTCCAATTCTTTAGCTTCAATATCTACATACCGTCGACTAGTGTCCTGTTCTTCTTCACCTAGAATTTTTTGAATAAGATGGCTACGATCAATGTAAACTTGCTGCACATTACTGTCATAACCAAATTCAAGATAATCTATATCATTTCCTAAGTGGTAATGACAATCTTTATCTATTTGGATTTGATATTGGCCTTTTTTAACAGGGAATTGTCTTAGTTTGCCATCTTCCAATCTTAGAATTCTAGGTAAAGTCATGGCACATGCCCACTTGTGTTCTTGGTCATGGGTTGGAAGGGTACGCCCCCATGTCTGCATCCAAGCAATCAGGATACGACGATTTTGATCGTCCAACAATGTTTGAGGCGCATAGAAGTCTTGGCCATGATCAATTTCTTGAACTGATTCTGGGATAAAACGTTTTTCTCTCCAATCTACCTTACCCGTGAACAAAAGCGATGAGTTGATGTTATGATATGAGTCTCCCTCACTCTGATAACGCATGGGTGACATAATAAGGCAAGCCTTCCCATCTAACTCAAAGTAATCTGGGCATTCCCACATAAAGCCTTGGTGTTCTACCCCTTTTAAAAAGATGGATTCGAACTGCCATTCTACTAGGTTATCGGACCCTAGTAGAACGATACAGCCCACATTATCCTTATGTTTGGCAGCTACTACGGAGTAATAGCGTCCATCTTTTTCAAAGAGTTTTGGATCACGGAAATCAGCAACAATCAACTCATCTGGCAAATCTGCTCCAGTTGCGACTGGATTTTGTTCAATCTTTTCAAAGTGAATCCCGTCGTCTGAAAATGCCATATTTTGCACTTGACGAACACCTGTTTCTTCTTCGATATGACCAGTATACATGAGCCAGAGGCGATCATCCTTGACAATGGCAGAGCCTGAGAAGCAACCATTGCGGTCGTAGTCTTGGTCAGGAGCAAGTGCCACCGGCAAGTGCTCCCAAGTCACCAAGTCCTTACTTTTAGCATGACCCCAGTGCATAGGCCCCCAAACACTATCATATGGATAGAATTGATAAAAGAGATGGTATTCTCCACGAAAATAGACAAATCCATTCGGATCATTGATCCAACCAATCTCAGCTGAAAAATGTTCTTCAGGCTTATATTGAGTATTTACGAGATGTTTATTTTCTGCTATAAAACGATTGGCTTTTTCTACTGTGTATTTCTTATCTCCCATAATCAACCTCTAGTTTTTGTTTGCTTGGTATTGGTCGTAGTATTTTTGTTTAATAGCGAGGTAATCTGAAAGTCCGTATTTTTCAAGCTCTTTCTTGTAATCATCCCACTCAGCATCAATATTGCCATTTACAATCCATTCAGCACGTTTACGGTAGATATAGTCATTCATATCTGCCTCGATATGGGCAATCTTGTCCAAATCTTCCTGTGTCATAAAGACTCTTGGATAGTTATTGTCATTGCTCATGTAAGGAACATAATATTCTTTGATAAGATCCAAACGCCATTTGGCATCGTCAGGCATAGTTGTCACTTTACCATAGTATGAATCTAGGATAGCTAGTGGTCCTCCTACTTCAGTCTTTTGACGAAGTTCTGCTGGTGCAGTTCCGTTTAGTGGTAAGTGTTTGAGGCTGTTAGTTGCTTGGTCAAATTCAAAGATGTTTTGTTGTTTGTCATCTCCGTAAGTTCCCCAGTTATTTTGCACAGATTGGAGTGGAGCGTATTGTGCATCAATCCATTTAGCTGTCAATTCTAGGTTTTTGTTTACACTAGTAATAACCATCTTGTCACGTGCAAATCCCATACCGTTTGTACGAGCTACGTGTTTTTGACCACTTGGCCCAGCAAGTACTGGTAAAACATCATAACTTTCATTACTTCCAGTAACATTACTCTTATCCCATGTAAAGTAAACACCAAATTTCTGATCATGACCTTTAGCAATGTAACTATTCCAATCATGTTCGAAAGCTTCTTTATCAATCAAGCCTTTTTCTTGCAATTGACGGATAAATTTGACACCTTCTTTATAGTTATCATTATCTGCTGTGAAGTCAACTTTGCCATCATTTCCAACTACTAAATGATCATCGTTATCCCCTATACCAAATGCAGCAAATAGGAATTTAAAATCTTCGTTTCCGTTACCACTAATAAATGTAAATGGAATTTCATCAGCCTCTCCATTTCCATTTGGATCCCCGTTTTTGAAAGCTTCTAGGACTTTAATCAGATCATCCGTAGTTTTTGGCATTTCAAGACCAAGTTTCTTAAGCCAATCTTTGTTAATCCAAGCCATATCGTTGACACTATGGATAGATTCTTTGCCTTCTCCAAGCTCCTCAATCCATGGGAATGAATAGATGTGTCCGTCAGGTGCTGTCATTAAGGCCTTGTATTCTGGTTTCTCATCCAAAATTTTCTTAAGATTTGGCATGTATTTATCAATCAAGTCTTCAACTGGAATGATTACACCTTTCTTAGCCCAGTTCATCAAGTCCACATCTGAAGCTCCGTCGTTGTGGATAGCATCTGGTAAATCACCACTAGAAATATCCAAGTTACGTTTTTCTGCAAAGTCGGATTGGTAGTTGGTCCAGTCAATATGAACGCCAGTTTCCTTCTCCAAACGTTGCAAAATTAACTTTTCATTTGGGTCTTTAGGAGATAACGGTGAACTGGCTGTCATAAACTTCAATGTTTTCTTTTCTTGAAGTGGGAATGTTACACCTTCCAACTTATAATCTGGACTTGAAGCTGTATTTTTTGAGCCACAGGCTGCAAGTACTGCTAAACTAGCTGTCAACAAAACTGCTGATTTTGAGAATGTTTTGAATTTCATGAGAAAACTCCTTTTATTTTTTCTTTTTTTATCCTTTAAGTGAACCAGCCATAATTCCTTTATCAAAGTATTTTTGGAAGAATGGATACATAACAATCAATGGCAAGCTGGAAATGACAATAGTTGCGTATTTAATCAATTCAGCTAAACGTTTCATTTCATTCATAGCCGCTTGTGCTCCAATCATGTCTTGACCTGGTTGGCTCTGAATGAGAATTTTACGAAGTACAAGTTGCAATGGTTCCAAGTTTGGATCCTTGATATAAATCATTGCATCAAAGTATGAATTCCACTGTCCTACAAACGCATAAAGGAAGAGAACAAACATAATTGGTTTTGCAAGAGGAAGCATGATTTTGAAGAAAATCTGTAAATCATTTGCACCATCAATGACAGCAGCTTCAACTAATTCTTCAGGCAATCCTTGGAAATAGGCCCTAGCAAGAATAATATTCCAAACGTTAACAGCACCTGGAACAATGATAGCCCATGGAGTATTGAGCATTCCCAATTCTTTTACGAGCAAGTAAGTTGGGACTAAACCACCACCAAAGAACATAGTCACAATCAAGAAGTAGTTAATCCAACGACGTCCAACCAAGTCTTTCTTAGAAAGAGGATAAGCTGTAAACACAGATAGCAATACTGTTAAAGCTGCAAATCCAAAAGAGTATAGTAGAGAATTGATAAAACCTCTTAGAATAGATTGGTCACTGAATACACGCTGGTAACCTTCTACAGTCCAATCGGCTGGATTAAAGCTAATCCCTCTACTAACCAGAACCTTAGGATCCATAAAGGATGCTACGACGATATAAAGTAAAGGAAGCAAAGTCATCAAAACGATAAAGACAATAATGATTTTATTTAAGAGTAAGATACGTCTATCAAATTTTGTATCCATAATCGAATTTTTCATACTTTCCTCCTTAAATTCCTTCACCATTAGTCATGCGTTTAACGATTTGGTTAACTGCAACAAGCAATACTACGTTAATCACTGCATTAAACAAACCAACCGCTGTTGAGTAAGAATAGTCTCCTGATACAAGACCAACTTTATAGACATATGTCGAGATAATTTCAGAAGTTGGCAAATTTAACGATGTCTGCATCAAGAATGCTTTTTCATATCCGACATTCATAATTCCACCTGCAGCTAAAACAAATTGGATAACCATAATAGGCTTAAGAGCTGGAATATCAATGTGCCAGATTCGTTGGAAGATATTGGCTCCATCCAGTCGGGCTGCTTCTACTAAGGCTGGATCTACATTTACCAATGTTGCCGTGTAGAGCGTTGAAGCCCAGCCCATTCCTTGCCAGATACCACTAAAGATGTATAAAGGTCTAAAGAAGTCTGGATTTGTCAAGAAGTCAGCCTTCATTCCAAACATAGAAAGAAAATTGTTGATTGGTCCTCCCACTGAAAAGAAGAGGAAAATCATACCGACAATAACAACGACTGAGATAAAGTTTGGTGCGTATAAAATGAGCTGAATTCGTTTTTTGACTTTTTCACTCAAGAGTTGATTGAGCATAATCGCAAGAATGATTGGTGGTAAAAAGCCAAGCAATAAACCATAGATACTTAATTTTAATGTGTTGGCTAACAAGATACCAAAGTTGGGAGAGGATATGAATTTTGTAAACTCAGAAAAACCAATCCAATCACTCCCTAAAATTCCTTTTAAGGGATTGTAATCTTTAAATGCGATTAAAACCCCATACATAGGGATGTATTTAAAGATAAAGGTTAAAACTAAACCGGGGACAGTCATCAATAACAAGAGTTTTTGTTTCTTGATTCTTTCCCAAAGAGAAACTTGCTTCGCTTTGCTATTCATAGCAACCTCCTTTTGAAACGTTTCATTTTTGTTCTAGAAAAGATAGCGCTTGGCGCTGTCTCTTTATTTCTTTTTTTGAAACGTTTCATTTTTGTTTTAAAAATAAATCTTTTTATCTGATTTCATTCTATCATTGATAGCGCTTTCTGTCAAGACTTATTTTCATTTGTTGTTGTTTTTCCTTCAACAAATTTTACTGGTAGGATTGTCTGCAAATTAACAGCCTTTCCTTCTATGATATCAAATAGGATTCGTACAGCTTCTCTAGCCATTTCCTCCAGGGGTTGCTCAATTGTTGAAAGTAGATAATCTCTATCTCCAGCCATTTTAATTCCATCGTATCCAATAATTTGGACATCATGAGGAATATGTTTGCCATTTTTTTCTAGTATATCAATAACATCTAAAGCTGCAAAGTCGTTAATTGTAAAAATTCCATCTATAGAAGGATTTTCTTCCAAGAAACTCTCTAGTTTCCCATGATAGTCAGTAACTGTCTCATCCAAATCAAAAATACTAAGAGGTATTTTATGCTCTTGGACATACTTTTCAAAGGAAATTCTACGACGTTTGGTTTCATTAATGGTTGTATTATGTCCGCCCACAAAGGCTAAATGCTGACATCCTTTACTAATTAATTGTTTAGCTGCTTCTCTTCCACCTGCATCATTATCTGATGAAACACAAGGAATAGCAATATCTGAGTATGTACGGTCAATACTGACAAAGGGAATTCCTGACGACAGGTAATGTTCAATTGGACTATAGGTAATAGCAACCACTCCATCAACTTTATTATGACGCAACATCTCCAGATACTCTTGCTCTCTATTTGTACCATTTATAGAACATAAGAGTAATTTATTATTCCTCTTATAGACTTCATTTTCCACATGCATAGCAAATTCTGAAAAGAAGGGATGCCAGATACTTGGTACAATGATTGCAATCGTTTCTGTTCGATTTTTTTTCATTCCTCTAGCATAGTAATCTGGAATGTAATTCAAGGTTTTAATTGCTTGTTCCACTTTTTTCAAGGTTACTTCTTTAATGCCTTTTTCTTTATTAATCACACGTGAAACTGTTCCAACGCTAACTCCTGCTTCTAAAGCAACATCTTTCATGGTAATTGATTTTCTTTGTTCTACCATATTATCACCTCCTTTCAATATATAGTATCATGCAAACGCTTTTTAAGCAACTATTTCTCAATCATTTTTGGCCAGATCATTTATCCCATCATGAATAAAATCACTCCAATTAGCTTTTGAAAATACTTCAATTTTCATGTGTAAACATCTACATAAAACAGGAAAAGCCTTTGTTTGCTTCCTATCTCCCCTTTTTCATGATGTATTTTCTTACAGGTGCTTCAACTATTTGAACGATTTCAAATTCTTCTTTTTTGTAAAGATTCTGAGCTCTTTGATTTGCCTCGAAGACATTTAGAGAGATGCTGTCTATATCTCTATTTTCAAAGACCAAACTAACAAATTTCCTGAAAGCCTGGCTACCTAGGCCCTGTCCCTGTTTCTGGGGATTGATAAAAAATCTTCCAATATGAAGATTGCTGTCTTCTAGACTGATTTTTTGTATTAGCCCCACAAACTCTTGTCCATCAAAGATCGAAAAGACTCCTTCCAAGGCTTGAAGGGTCAGTAGAAAAGGAATCCTTGGTCCCATCCATTGTTCTTGAAAGGATTTGCCTAGGTAGTTGGACCACTGGCATACAAATTGAGCGTTTTCTGTGCTCACCTTTTCTTCAAAACGAATTGTCATCTTTTCCTCACCACCTTATCTATGTTTCTCCATTATACTATTTCTCCCATTTTTTACGAATAGATAAGTATGATTGATTTTTATTTTTTTCTCGTCGGGAGCATTCTAGCTTCCTTTCTTGGTTTGGTCATTGACCGTTTTCCAGAGCAATCCATTATCAGTTCAGCCAGTCACTGCGATTCCTGTCAGACTCGCTTGCGTCCCTTAGATTTGATTCCGATTCTCTCACAGGTCTTCAATCGCTTTTGCTGTCGCTACTGCAAGGTCCGCTATCCTGTCTGGTATGCCCTCTTTGAACTAGGCTTAGGACTCCTCTTTCTGCTTTACTCTTGGGAATTACTTTCCTTGAGTAAAGTCATCCTAATCACTGCTGGTTTGACCTTGGGCATCTACGACTTTCGCCATCAGGAATATCCCTTACTGGTCTGGATGACTTTCCACCTAATCCTAATAGCTTCCTCTGGCTGGAATCTGGTCATGGTCTCCTTCCTCATACTTGGAATTTTGGCTCATTTTATCGATATCCGCATGGGTGCAGGGGATTTCCTTTTTTTAGCTTCTTGCGCTCTCGTCTTTAGCGTAACGGAGTTACTGATCTTGATTCAGTTCGCTTCTGCGACGGGTATCCTGGCCTTTCTCCTGCAAAAGAAAAAGGAAAGACTTCCTTTCGTGCCTTTCCTCTTACTTGCTGCTTGTGTGATTATTTTTGGTAAGCTACTGCTTGTTTGATAAAGTCCTCAATCGGCTCTCCCTCGTGGAGAGCTTTTACAATTTTCGAACCGACGATAACGCCATCTGACACTGCATTGAAGCGTTCTACATCGGCTTGACTAGATACACCAAAACCTGTCAAGACTGGGATATCAGCCACTTGATGAAGTTGCGCCAAGTGCTTGTCCAAATCTGCACGGTAATTGCCTGATTTCCCTGTCACCCCATTGATGGCAACCGCATAGACGAATCCTTCTGCCCCATCAATCAACTCTTTTTGACGCTCAAGTCCTGTTGTCAAACTAACTAGGGGAATCAAAGCAATGTCTGTATCTGCCAAAAATGGTTCTACAAAGTTGGCATGTTCATGAGGCAGGTCTGGGATAATCAAGCCCTTCACAGCTGTATCAGCCAGATCTTTGACAAAGTTCTCCACACCGTACTGAAAGAGGGGGTTGAAGTAGGTCATGATGACCAGTGGAATCTCTGTTTCAATGGTTTTCAAGGTTTCAACTAAAGCCTGGGTAGAGGTCCCGTGGGCTAAACTGCGCAAGCCAGCTTCTTCGATAACAGGTCCATCTGCAACAGGGTCTGAAAAGGGAATACCCACTTCAATTGCAGAGACACCCAAATCTTCTAAAAAGTGAATTGTTTCAGCAAGACCGTCCAAACCTTTTTCGTGGTCACCAGCCATGATATAGGGAACGAAAATTCCTTTTCCAGTTGCTTTTATAGCATTCAATTTTTCTGTTAGTATCTTAGGCATGAGCTTCTCCCTTCTTTGCTGCATCTGCTTCCAAGCGGTCTTTGACTTGAACCACATCCTTGTCCCCACGACCTGATAGACAGACAATCATAGACTTTTCTGGTCCAAGTTCTTTGGCCAATTTCACCGCAAAAGCGATAGCATGGCTAGATTCCAAGGCTGGGATAATCCCTTCCACACGAGACAAGAGTTGAAATCCTTCCAAAGCTTCTTCGTCTGTCACAGGGACATAGCTGGCACGTTTGATATCGTGGTAGTGAGAATGCTCTGGACCGATACCAGGATAGTCCAAACCTGCTGAGATAGAGAAGGCTTCAAGAATTTGACCATGGGCATCTTGGAGCACATCCATGAGGGAACCGTGAAGGACACCTGGACGACCCTTGGTCAAGGTAGCTGCGTGGTGCTCCGTATCCACACCAAGTCCAGCCGCTTCAGCTCCATACATGGCTACTGACTCATCTTCTACAAAGGGATGGAAGAGACCGATGGCATTCGACCCACCACCAACACAGGCTACTAGGGCATCTGGCAGATTTTGTCCTGTCATATCGCGGTACTGTTGTTTAGCCTCTCGACCAATGACACTTTGGAAGTCACGAACAATTTCTGGAAATGGATGAGGCCCCAAGGCAGAACCAAGAATATAGTGGGTATCATCGATATTAGCCACCCATGAACGAAGGGCTGCATTAACCGCATCCTTGAGCACGCGCGAACCATCTGTCACGACCTCGACCTTAGCTCCCAAAAGCTCCATTCGGAAGACATTGAGGGCTTGGCGTTTGACATCTTCCTCACCCATGTAGATGGTACATTCCATGTTAAAGAGGGCCGCAGCAGTTGCAGTTGCTACACCGTGCTGACCAGCACCCGTTTCTGCGATAATTTTCTTTTTACCCATGCGTTTAGCCAGAAGAACTTGTCCCAAGGCATTGTTAATCTTGTGGGCGCCTGTATGGTTAAGTTCTTCCCGTTTGAGATAAATCTTGGCTCCGCCAATATGCTGGGTCAAGTTTTTTGCGTAGTAAAGAGGAGTTTCACGCCCCACATACTGGCGCAAGAGTTGGTTTAATTCCTCTTGGAAACTTGGGTCTGCCTGACTTTCACGATAGGCCTTCTCCAACTCCAAAACTGCTGTCATCAATGTTTCTGGGACAAAACGTCCACCGAATTTTCCGTAAAATCCATCTTTATTTGGTTCTTGATATGCCATTCTTTACCCTCTCTATAAATCTTCTAATCTTTTCATGATCTTTTTGTCCATCTGTCTCCACTCCGCTCGATACATCTACTGCATAGGGAGTAAAGTGTTGAATTGCTTTTACTACATTGTCTTCCTTAAGCCCACCTGCGATAAAGAAGGGCTGATTTAGTCCAGTCGTATTTAGTTGACCCCAGTCAAAGGTCTGGCCACTTCCTGCCACAGGGGCATCAAAGAGTAGATAGTCTGCCTGAGAATTGGGTACATGACCCTCTCCATCCACCTGCACAGCCTGAATACTGGCACAAGGCAAATTCTCAAATAAATCATCTGCCACCTGACCGTGAACTTGAACCAAGTCCAAGCCAACTTTGTCAATGACTTCTAGCAGTTGAGCTCGACTTGGTGAAACAAATACACCAACCTTTTTGACATCTGTAGGAATAAGCTTTGCCAGCTCAGCAGCCTGATCCAAAGTCACCTGTCTTTTACTAGGTGCAAAGACAAAACCAATGTAGTTGGCTCCTGCTGATACGGCTGTTTCCACCGCTTCTTTGGTCGATAGTCCACAAATTTTAACCTTTGTCAATCTGCAACTCCTTGATTCTTTGAGCCACATCCTCTGCCTGCATGAGAGCTGTCCCTACTAAAATTCCGTTAAAGTATGGCGCTACTCGTTCCGCATCCTGCCCTGTGAAAATAGCAGATTCAGAAATGTACAAGCAATCATCTTTGAAATATTTAGCCAAATCCACACTGGTCTGCAAGTCAACTTCAAAGGTGGTCAAGTTGCGGTTATTGACTCCGATAATCTGGGCACCAAGTCTGTGAGCCACTTCTAGTTCAGCTAGATTGTGAGTCTCCACCAAGACTTCCAGACCAAGCTCTGTCGCATAGTCATAAAGTTCCTTGAGGCGTTCTTCGGACAAGGCTGCCACAATGAGCAAGATGACTGTCGCACCTGCATTGCAAGCTCGAATGATTTGCTTTTCATCGATAATAAAGTCCTTGTTGAGCGTCGGAATGTTTACCTGACTGGAAATCTCCCGTAGATAATCCAAATGCCCTTTAAAGAAAACCTCATCTGTCAGAACAGAAATCATCACTGCTCCGTTTCCTTCATAAGTCTGGGCCTGTTGCACAATATCCACATCGAGATTGATATCTCCCAGACTAGGGCTAGCTTTCTTGACCTCAGCGATTACCTGCAAGCGTTCCTGGTGATTCTTCAAAAATTCTGCCAAGCGATGGGTCTGGCGCAAGGGCTGGATTTCCTCCAGCTCCATTTGCTCTACCTCACGCACCTTCTGCTCCAAGATTCGTGCTAAAAATTCCTGACTCATTTTTGGTACTCCTGCAACAATCTGAGTTTTTCAAGGGCCTTGCCACTAGCAATGACTTGACGGGCCAAGGCAACTCCTTCCTTGATGCTATCAACTTTACCATTAGCATAGAAACCAAGACCAGCATTTAAGACTGTCGTTTCCAAGAATGGACTTGGTTCATTTTTAAGAACGCTAAGCAAAATTTCTGCATTTTCCTGAGCATTGCCTCCACGAATATCTTCGATAGCGTAGCCTTTCATTCCCAAATCCGCTGGATTAAAGCTTGACAAGGTGATTTCGCCATTTTCAAGAAGTGCAATTTTGGTTGTTCCATTCAAACCAGCTTCATCCAACCCTTCTGGTCCAGCAACCACGATGGCACGTTTGCGACCCATATTTTTCAAAACCTGAGCTGTACTTTCTAGGAGTTCTGGACGACTAATTCCAAGAAGCTGTGTTTCTAAAGCCATTGGATGAATCAGGGGACCAGTCAAGTTCATAATCGTTGGAATTCCCAATTCCAAACGAGCTGGCATGATGTATTTCATAGCTGGGTGCATATTTTTAGCGAAGAGAAAGACGATTCCAGTTTTATCAAAGACCTTACCTAGTTCAGCTGGTTTGAGATCAAGATTGATTCCCAAGGCTTCGAGGACATCTGCAGAACCAGATTTAGAAGAAATCGAGCGGTTACCGTGTTTTGCCATATGAACACCGTCACCAGCCAAGACAAAGGCTGCAGTTGTGGAAATATTAAAACTGAAAGACCTGTCTCCACCTGTACCACAGTTGTCCATGGCATCATGAATCTCAGTTGGAATATGTTGGGCATGCCCTCTCATGACTTGGGCAATGGCTGTGCGTTCTTCAGGTGTTTCCCCCTTCATCTTAAGAGCTAAGAGGAGAGAAGCAATCTGCGCTTCCGTTACACGCCCAGTTACGATACGCTCAATGACATCCGTCATTTCCACACCTGATAAATTTTCAAATTTTGCTAGTTTTTCAATAATCTCTTTCATCCTAGTTTCCTCACTTTACAACCTTCTCGATAAAATTCCGAATAGAAGACAAGCCATCTGGCGTTCCAATGCTCTCTGGATGGTACTGGAAACCATAAATCGGTAGGTTTTTATGTTGAATCCCCATGATGGCTTGGTCATCAGTCGAACGAGCTGTCACTTCAAAGTCTTCTGGCATTTCTTCAATCAAAATACTGTGATAACGCATGACTGCACGGCCATCCTCGATACCTTGATACAAAACAGATGGCGCTTCAAAGCTGATATGGCTCTGTTTCCCATGCATGACTTTTGGAGCCAAACCTAACTTACCACCAAAGACTTCTGCAATGGCTTGGTGGCCCAAACAAATCCCAAGAATCGGCTTCTTGCCAGCAAAATCACGAATCATGTCTTCCATCTTTCCAGCATCAACTGGCCAACCAGGACCAGGAGAAAAGACCAGACCATCTGCTTTTTCAGCTTCTTCATACAGCTTGGAATCATCATTTCTCAAAACCTGAACTTCTGCAAAATTCCCAATGTACTGCGCCAAGTTATAGGTAAAAGAATCATAGTTGTCAATCAATAAAATCATGGTCTTAGTTCTCCAATTCTAGTCATAGATTTAGCCTTGTTAATAGTTTCTTGGTATTCGTTTTTTGCGATGGAATCATAGACAATCCCTGCCCCAGCCTGCACATAGGCTGTTTGATTTTTGAGAATCATCGTTCGGATGGCAATGGCAAAATCCATATCACCCGTCGCAGACAAGTAGCCGATTGCTCCTGCGTATACGCCCCGTTTTTCTGTTTCCAGTTCATAGATGCGTCTCATAGCTCGAATCTTTGGTGCTCCAGAAACGGTTCCAGCAGGAAGCGTTGATTTCAAGGCATCCATAGCAGTGAGTTCTGGAAGCAAACGCCCCTTGACCACGCTGGTCAAATGCATAACATAGCGGAAGAGCTCCACTTCCATATACTTAGTGACTTGGACACTGGCCGTTTCAGAGATGCGGCCAATATCATTTCGTCCCAAGTCTACTAACATTCGATGTTCTGCTGTTTCCTTCTCATCAGAAAGCAGGTCTGTCGCCAAAGTCTTGTCCTCTTCATCCGTAGCTCCTCTTGGTCTCGTACCTGCAATCGGATTAGTTGTCACGATGCCATTCTTGACGGAAACCAAACTTTCTGGACTGGCTCCGATGATTTGATAATCCCCAAAGTCATAGAAATAGAGGTAATTGGATGGATTGGTCACGCGGAGATTTCTGTAGAAGTCAAATGGATTTCCAGTAACTTCTGCTGAGAAGCGCTGGCTGAGTACACATTGGAACATATCCCCATTACGAATCAAATCACGAGCTGTTTCCACCATTTCCTCAAACTTCTGAGGAGCGATATGGGGTTTGAAGTCAAGTGGTGATAAATCCAAATCTTCAAATTCATTTGGAGCAAGGATGCGTAATTCCTCAAGCACTTGGTTCAAGGCTTTTTC
This sequence comes from Streptococcus sp. 2106, assembly GCF_013277315.1. Lineage (NCBI taxonomy): Bacteria > Bacillati > Bacillota > Bacilli > Lactobacillales > Streptococcaceae > Streptococcus > Streptococcus sp. 2106. Next base: position 1,268 of record NZ_VMMS01000029.1, on the reverse strand, counting down.
CAAATCTTCTTGACTACGATCGCTGTAAAGAGCATCCTCGATGACATGAATTTTTTCCTTCTTATGGTCAAAAACTATGTAACTCTCATAGACAAAGAAATGCATGTCTGGCGTTCCAATAGTATCTTCAGGGATTTGACCAATTTCCTCATAAAGCGAAATCATATCGTAACCCACAAAACCAATGGCTCCACCACCAAAAGGGAGCTCTGAGCGGTGCTGACTCTTATGAATCACTTCATAAAGGAAATCCAAGGGATCCCGATCAATCACTTGACCATTTTGATAGAGAACTCCATTTTCAAACTTAATCTCAAAAACTGGATTATAGGCTAGGATAGAAAAACGAGCCGTTTCCTTGTCTCTCGGAATACTCTCTAAAATAACCTTATGTTGCCCCTTTAAGCGCATATAAGCCAAGATTGGTGATAAGACATCTCCATGAATGATTCGTTCCATTGTAATTTCCCTTTCGATTCTTTTCTTTATAGACTTTTAGTGTTAATTTATTATTTTTTTCTATTTCCCTTAAATAGTGCGGACGGGAGGTAAAATTATCCAGTGGATGATTTTAGAAATCCAGGAAATGAAAGACCTAATTTTTGAGCTCCTCGCTCATTCATTTCTAGGCTCAGGCTAAAATAGTTCCCCGAACTATTTTACTCTCAAAAATTCCGTCCTAGAGAAGCATCTTTGCTTCTCTAAGATACCACTATGGCGGGAAACAGCTTTTAGAAACTCACTTCGTTCGTAAATATTCTATAACGACCTATTTATTGAAAATATTTAAAAAATTAATCGCAATATCTGCGATAAATATATAAAAATCCCCACGCAAAATAACTTGCGTGAGGACGAAATTCGCGGTGCCACCTCAATTATAGGATTTCTCCTATCTCTCATTCCTGTCTCAGAAACCTCCTGTAACAGGCTGTGCGATAAAGGGCACTCCCTTGAGAATTATGTTTTCTTCTCTCGTTTCAGATGGACCCAACCTTACAGTTTTCTCTGCTTGTTTTCAGCAACCACAAGCTCTCTGTGAGAGAAAGGACTGTAATTTTTCCATCTTTTATTTTTTAGCTTCTAGGTAGTCTGCAATTGCAGCTAGGTCCTTGTCTCCACGACCAGAGACATTGATGAAGAGATGTTCATCTCGGTACACCTTTATACTCTTCGAAAATCTCTTCAAACCGCGTCAACTTCACCTTGCCGTAGGTATGGTTACTGACTTCGTCAGTTCTATCTACAACCTCAAAACAGTGTTTTGA
>NZ_VMMS01000028.1:0-20888 GCF_013277315.1 Streptococcus sp. 2106 | reverse complement strand
AGCAGCCTGCGGCTAGCTTCCTAGTTGGCTCTTTGATTTTCATTGAGTATAAAATCCTAACAAACTCAATACTTTAGTAGTCTGATATGCCAATCTCATGAGGTCTTTTTATCATTTTCCATCATATCCTGACGCAAATGTCTACTGATGTCTCTCATCAGTTTCATTTCTAGTAAATGAAAATCAAACTCGGAAGCTCACCGCAGGCTGCTCAAAACACAGCAAGGCAAAGCTGAACTGATTTAAAAAGATTTTCTAAGAGTATCATCATCAATTTCAGACCATTTTTTATAATAACCATTTTATTTTTATCTGTCAAGGTCTATGAACTCTTCCTTAAACAAACCGCTTACAACCTCTACTTTTGAAGGCTTTATTTTTCCCTACTGACAAGATTTGAGACGGTAGGAATCATTGAACATAACCTAGCCAACATCAATCACAATCATTTCTCCTTTCTCAATTACACTAAATTATAGTGTATTGAATCTATAACAGTGCACCTTGGCTGCTAAAATATTTCTATAAATTAATTTGACTTTCCTGATAGAGTTGTTCACATCTTATTTCAATTCACTATACTTTCCCTTATACTCAATGAAAATCAAAGCGCAAACTAGGAAGCTAGCCACAGGTTGCTCAAAGCANNTGACGAAGTCAGCTCAAAATACTGTTTTGAGGTTGCAGATGGAAGCTGACGTAGTTTGAAGAGATTTTCGAAGAGTATTATATGAGAAAAATCCTCTACTCTACTAATCCACTTAGAAAAAACGCATATTATCAAGTGTTAAAAACTGTACTGACCCCAAAAAGTTAGACAATTAATTTATCCGAAGGATTTAGTTCTGTATTGCACAGGGCTAAGTCCTTTTAGTTTTACCTTAATTCGTTTATTGTTGTAGTAATCAATATAGTCTATAATGACTTGTTCCAATTGCTTAAGCGACTGAAACGACTTCTCATAACCGTAAAACATTTCCGATTTCAGAATCCCAAAGAAGGACTCCATCATACCATTGTCTGGGCTGTTTCCCTTGCGTGACATGGATGCTTGAACTCCCTTACTCTCTAAGAACCGATGATAAGAATCGTGTTGGTATTGCCAGCCTTGGTCACTATGGAGAATCGTATTCTCGTAGTGCTTCTCTGTGAATGCCTGTTCCAACATTGTTTGTACTTATTCTAAGTTGGATGAAGTTGAAAGATTATAGGCGATAATTTCGCTATTAAAGCCATCTAAAACTGGTGATAAGTAAAGCTTTTGAGTACTTGCTGGAATGGCAAATTCTGTCACATCTGTGTAGCACTTTTCCATTGGCCTCGATGCTTCGAACTGGCCTTGAATGAGATTCTCTGCCTTCTTACCAACGTCTCCTTTATTTTCGTTTCTGTCGCATTTTAGCTTGTAAATTGAGTACTTTCATCAAGCCTTGAACTCTTTTATGATTTACCAGATAATCACGATTTCTTAGTTCTAAATGAATACAGCGATAAGCATAATTTCCCTTGTGTTCGATAAAAATGGATTGAATTTCAGCTTTAAGCTCTTGATCCTTATCTGTTTTATCTAGCTGTTTCAAGTGATAGTAGTAGGTCGAACGAGCTAGTTTAATGGCTTTTAGAAGAAGATCTAACGAAAACTCAGTCATTAATTCTTAAACAATTTCTGTCTTTCTTCTTTCTCTTTTTCCTCCTTCAATCGGAGTTCTCTTAACTTTTTTAGGATGGCATTCTCCGCTCTCAGGTACTCTCCCTCTTGTTTTCTCAACAATAGTATACCCGTTTTTCTTGTATTGTGCTAGCCAGTTAAGAAGTATCGTACGACTTGGGAGACCGTATTCAAGAGAAACTCTATCTTTAGTCCAGCCTTCATGTAAGACTTTATAAATCATTTCTTGTTTTAAATCAGGAGAATAGTAACGATTTTTTCCTTTTTTGACGAACTCTATTCCGTAACGATCAATCAATTTAATCATGTACCTAATATTAGAATTGTTTATCCCAAATTTATTTGAAAGCTTCTCTAAGCTATATCCTTGTTTTCTAAGTTCATAGATCTGAACTTTATCATCATAAGTTAACTTCATGATAAAAACACCCCAAAAGTTAGATTTTTTTCTGTCTAACTTTTGGGGTGCAGTTCAAACTTGCTAATATGCGTTTTATTATGGAAATGTTGGGTTCATTTTCTCTTAAAATTGATTTTTTCTTAGAATTCTAGCTTAGGTCACTTTTAAAATTCAAATTCCGCAAGAACATCTTGCCCACTGGTGACCAATTTTGCTCCTTCTTGAATCAAATGATGGCAACCGTCTGATAGTCCATCTAAAATGCTACCAGGAATAGCAAAGACATCGCGTCCTTCTTCCATTGCTCGCTCACACGTAATGAGACTACCTGAACGCATCTTAGCCTCTGCTACAATCACGCCACGGCAAAGTCCAGCAATGATGCGATTACGGGCAGGAAAATGAAATTTCAGAGGTTGTTCACCAGGTCCATATTCACTGAGAACCAGATGATCATTTCCAATGTAGTCTTGCAAACGTTTATTGGCTTTAGGATAAAATACATCCAGACCTGTTCCAATCACTGCAATGGTTTTTCCGCCATTCTGAAGAACTGCCATATGAGCTGCTGTGTCAATCCCCTTGGCTAATCCACTGACAATAACCAGTTCATTTTCCAAGCCTTGAATGACTTTTTCAACTGACTTCGCTCCCTGTTTGCTACAAGCACGACTTCCTACGACTGCTACCTTCGGGAATTTCAAGATGTCAAGATTTCCCTTGTAAAATAAAAGCACGGGTGCATCGTATATTTCACTCAAATCCCAAGGATAACAGTCGTCTAAAATAGAGAAAGATGGAAACTTTTGAAATTCTTTCTCCAAATACATATCGTCTATCTGAAAATAACGCTCCATAAAAACAGCTGGATTTCGGCAACCTGATATATCTGCAATATCACCTAACAACAGTTCTTGATCGACATTTTCACCATATTCTAGGACATTCAAAATCTGTTGATTGGTCAAACCTGATTTTTTTAACTTATAGATTTCATAGTTTGTGATTTTCATAAATAACTCCATTTCTTTTTCTACTCATCTATCTATTCGTAAAAAAATCAAAAAACATCCGACTATTTTAGTCAGATGTTGGAATCTTTAATTTTCGTTTTTAAGAATTTCTTCTAATTTATGATAGTCTTGGACACTATCGATCTCATAGATGCTATTGCCTTCTAATTCTTCAACATAGACATCTAGCTCTTTGATGTTATCCTTAACCATATTGTCCCAGTAGAGATCAACAAATTCGCCACTTGCATAGGCCTTATCGATAAAGCTGACAATCTTTTCTGCAGTTGGAGCATCCCAGAAGGATACACCACTAAGGATACGACCTGCCTTGCTATCAACAATAATGTCTTGAACCTTGTAGTCATCTCCATAGACCAAGAACCATTCGTTGGTACAATCTTCACGATAAACACTAAAATAAGTCGAACGTGTCAAATCATTACGGAACATATTTTTAAAGAGATAATTGTCAGCATCAATAACATAGCTGTTAGCCAATTCTTCTTTTACAAGATAGAGAGAGTAAAAGTTATTGTAGTCAGCGTATTTATCATTGAAAACGAGACGAACACCATATTTTTCTTTCAAGTAATCGAATTGTTCTTTAAGGTAACCAACGATGATGATGATATCATGGATCCCTTTTTCTTTTAGAAACTCAATTTGGTATTCAATCAAAGGTTTTTGATTAACCTGAACCAAGGCTTTAGGGGTATTTTCAGTCATAGGACGCAAGCGAGTTCCTAATCCCGCTGCTAAGATAATGGCTTTCACACGAATCTCCTTTATTCTTTAATAATAATATAAACTCCAGCAATGACGACAAGTGACGTCATAATGGTCAGCATATCTAGCGGTGCACCCAAGAAAACAACTGCAAACAAGACAGTCCATACTACATAGCTCACGTTCAAGCCTGTAGCCTTGGCTGGTTGCAAGCGATTGATAGCGATATAATAAGCCAAGTAAGAAATCATATCAAAGGCTGCAAAGACAATCATGAGACCTAGTAATTGTCCATTGGCCACTTCTGCAAATGACTGATGAGAGAAGAGCACAATCACAAGATAGGACAAGAATGAAGTTACTTGACGGATTAAGAGGGCCTCAATTTCACTCAATTCACTTTCCATGGCAAAGGAGCTAAGGACACTCTCACTCCCCCATGCAATAGCACAAACTAAAGCACAGAGAATACCAATGTAGAAGGAATTAACCTGTTCAACCTTATAGGTCTGAGCAATTATCCCTCCAATAATCAAGACAATCCCAAATACAGTATTTTTTGAAATCTTGTGCTTCAAAAAGAAGAAAGCCAATAAAACTGAAATTGCAGGGTAAATAGCCGATACAGATGAAGCTAAGGAACTTCCGATATACTTAACCGCATAAAGATTGGCCTGCATACCAATAGGACCTGCTAGCAAGGCTCCGATGATAACACTGACATTGCGAATATTTAAGAAAATCGAGAGGCGAACTTTTCCTTCTTTTACCAAGAGAAAAGCTAGTAAGATAAAGATGCTCAAAAAATCATGAGCTGCAGCCACCACAAAGGGTGACAAATCTGTAAAAATCGAAAAGATATAAGCACTAACCGTTAGACCCAAGCCCCAGAAAATACCTGAGAGAAGGCCAAAAGGAACTCCGTTTTTACTTTTCATCTGAACCTCCATAAGAAGCCAAACCTTTAACAGCTCTTTGGTAACGATTCACACCATAGTCACCAAAATCTGCACCTTGCTCTTCTCTGTAGACTGTCCATAGACTCCAAATAACATCTTGTAAAATTTTATAAATGGCAATCTTTTCACGAGAGACAGGTGTTTGCTCACTCTCATAGTGAGACAAGAAAGCTTCTTCCTCTTGACGAGTGAATTCAGACTCTAAAAAGAGAGCAGCCAAATCCCACATTGGATCGTTCATTGATGAATATTCCCAGTCAATCAGATAAAGTCGTCCTTGTGGTGACTCGATAAAGTTTTCAGGCACCAAATCGATATGACAAGATTTTCTGTCAACACCTAAGTCAGCCAGTCTTTTCTCTAAGGAGAAGACTTCTTCTCGAACAGCTTCATAGTTGGCATAAGGGATTTTCTCTTCAATCAAGGATTCGTATTTTTTGATTTCTTCAAAAGGAGCAAATTCTCCTCTTAATTCCTTGCCAGAAGCATGAATGGTTTGTAAAATTGGAGCAATTTTATCAAATTTGGTCTTGATTGACGTTGAATCAAGCGTAATCGCAGATTCGATATACTCATTTACTTTGATATCAGCTTCAATATCAAAAAGGTAATTTTTTACATCTAAGTCTAAATCCTTTAGTAGTTCAAGATTGTACTTTTCATCTTGACGATTGATCAGCTTTTCTGTCCCTTTACCAAAGAATTTAACAATGTATTGCTTATTTGTTGTTTTGGCCAAATAGTTTTGATTGGTCATTCCACCCAGTTGTTCAACACTGAGGACTTCCTCTTCTTGACTAAGTAAGGAAGAAATTTTTTCTTTAATGATTTTCTCCACAATTAACCTCCAGCACTTATACTTCCCACTTAAACACGGTTTTAAAGGCTGTGTTTAAATCGGTCGCAAAGACACGGTGAATATCTTTAATTTCTCTTACAGGTTCTTCTAGATAAAGGATATTTTTAAGACGATTGGCAAATTTCTTGACTTCCATCATTTGGATAGCATTTTCAAAATCAATGCGACCAGAACGAGAGGAACCAACCAAGAGCAAGCCTTTTTCTAAGGCATCGCGAGTATTGAGATTGACTTTATATTCGCTAACTCCCATCATGAGAATCGTTCCCTGAGGACGAATGTAGCGAATCAGGTCATTTATAGCCGGTCCAGTACCATTACCACCACAACATTCAAAAGCATGGTCAAAGGCCAAATCTTCGGGAATATTATCAGTGATATAGCATTCTTTGGCAAATGAGAAAAGTTCCAATTTTTCCCAATGACGACCAATAACCACAATCTCTGCTTCTGGCAAAGTATAGTTGATAATATTGGCAACCACAAAAGCTAAACTTCCATCTCCGATAACGGCGATTCGGTCCCGCTTGCTATGAGCAAGAGTCAATAGACGATTCATAGCGTGCATGCCCACACTGACAAACTCTGTAATGGCTGCAACCGTATCTTCGATAGCATCATAAGCCACCACACGGTCTTTAGGAAGAGAAACAAATTCTCTCATAAAGCCATCAAATCCACTAGACAAGAAATGGGTTCCTGTCATGTAGTTTTCATAGAATTCTTCATCGCTCTGCATAGGAGACTGATTGGGAATCATGACAACTTTTTGACCAACCTCATAGGTTCCCGTCGGGTCAGAAATAACGGTTCCACATGACTCGTGAATCATTGCCATTGGAAGCTTTTTATTCAAAATCTTGGGATCACGTTTTCCCTGGTAGTAACGCTGATCCGCATGACAGACCGCCATATAATTAGGACGGATAAGGATATGATTTTCTTGGTCAATAGCCTCTTCCTGATATTTGACATTGATAAACTTAGGCTTAGTTAGTTGATAAATTTGATTAATCATTTTACTAGTCTTTCTCAATCATACTTTTTGCAATCTTCAAATCTGTCACTGTTGTAATTTTTAGATTTGAGTATTCACCTTTGGCCAAGGCCACATCTTTTCCTTTAATCACAAAGATTTTACATGCATCTGTTAAGATTTCTTTCTCTTCGGCAGATAGAGAACCGTAAAGGTCCATGAAGTCCTTACAACGGAATGTTTGAGGTGTTTGTCCTTGATAAAGGTGAGCACGATTTGGAATATCTGTAATAAATTGACCATTGGTACTTTCAACGATAGTATCAACCGCTTCTACCACTGTGTCCACTGCGTCATGATTTTGGGCAAGTTGGATATTGTCCTGAATCATGCGAAGTGTAATAAATGGACGAACAGAATCGTGGGTAACAACGATATCCTCTGAAGTAAGTGGACGATAAGCATCAATGGCTTCAATAATTTTCTCAATACTTGTATTGCGGTCAGCACCACCCTTTGTAATGATGATACGTTCCTTATGAAGAGGAAGATATTTATCTACAAGATCTTCTGCATGAGAAACCCAGTCTCCATGAACCCCAACTACAATTTTTTCAATACTTGGTTCCAAGACAAATTTTTCAATTGTATGAATCAAAATAGGTCGATCACCTAGCTCTAAAAATTGTTTTGGCAAGTTACTGATTCCCATGCGTGTGCCAGTTCCACCAGCAAGAATTCCTGCATAAATCATCTATTTTCTCCTTTGTCTTACTAAAAAAACTTATTCTCTCTATTATACCACAATCTAGTCCTATCATAAAAGAAATACTAGTCATCCCGTTCTAGAATAGAAGGATTAAAGAGTTCTATTATTCAAAGAAACTAGTCCATTTCTAGCAACGACTAGGAATTCTGTCGTCATTACTAATAAATGGCTGTGAAATTTTAGAGTCCTTCAGAATAATATACTTTCCTTAAAGAAAACTTAAAATTAAGCTTTGAAGCTTCAAAGTGATTACTTGACTTATACTCAATGAAAATCAAAAAGCAAACTAGGAAGCTAGCCGTAAGCTGTACTTGAGTACGGTAAGGCGACGCTGACGTGGTTTGAATTTGATTTTCGAAGAGTATTACTGCCCTTCATTTCTTATTAGCTGACTTTATGATATAATGAAAAACGAGGTAAATTGAATGAAAAGTATAAAATTAAATGCTCTATCTTACATGGGAATTCGTGTCTTAAATATTATTTTTCCCATCTTAACTGGTACCTACGTCGCGCGTGTCTTGGACCGAACTGACTATGGTTACTTCAACTCAGTCGACACAATTTTGTCATTTTTCTTACCCTTTGCAACTTATGGTGTCTATAACTACGGTTTAAGGGCTATCAGTAATGTCAAGGATAACAAAAAAGATCTTAACAGAACCTTTTCTAGTCTTTTTTATTTGTGCATCGCTTGTACGATTTTGACCACTGCTGTCTATATCCTAGCCTATCCTCTCTTCTTTACTGATAATCCAATCGTCAAAAAGGTCTACCTTGTTATGGGGATTCAACTCATTGCCCAGATTTTTTCAATCGAATGGGTCAATGAAGCTCTGGAAAATTACAGTTTTCTCTTTTACAAAACTGCCTTCATCCGTATCCTGATGCTGGTCTCTATTTTCTTATTTGTTAAAAATGAACACGATATTGTTGTCTATACACTTGTGATGAGTTTATCGACGCTGATTAACTACCTGATTAGTTATTTTTGGATTAAAAGAGACATCAAACTTGTTAAGATTCACCTAAGTGATTTTAAACCACTCTTTCTCCCTCTGACAGCCATGTTAGTCTTTGCCAATGCCAATATGCTCTTCACTTTTTTAGATCGCCTCTTCCTCGTTAAAACAGGGATTGATGTCAACGTTAGTTACTATACCATAGCTCAGCGAATTGTGACCGTTATAGCTGGGGTTGTAACAGGTGCAATTGGAGTGAGTGTGCCTCGTCTCAGTTACTATCTGGGGAAAGGAGACAAAGAAGCCTATGTTTCTCTGGTTAATAGAGGTAGTCGAATCTTTAACTTCTTTATTATTCCACTGAGTTTTGGACTCATGGTTTTAGGACCAAATGCCATCCTACTTTACGGTAGTGAAAAATATATCGGAGGCGGCATCTTGACCTCTCTCTTCGCTTTTCGTACGATTATCCTGGCCTTAGATACCATTCTTGGTTCCCAAATTCTCTTTACCAATGGCTATGAAAAACGTATCACAGTCTATACAGTCTTTGCTGGGCTACTCAATTTGGGCTTGAATAGTCTCCTCTTTTTCAACCATATCGTGGCTCCTGAATACTACTTACTGACAACTATGTTATCAGAGACTTCTCTACTTGTTTTCTATATCATTTTCATCCATAGAAAACAACTCATCCACTTGGGACATATCTTTAGCTATACTGTTCGATACTCTCTCTTTTCACTTTCCTTTGTAGCAATTTATTTCCTGATTAATTTCGTGTATCCTGTGGATATGGTCATTAATTTGCCATTTTTGATGAATACTGGTTTGATTGTCTTGCTATCAGCTATCTCTTATATTAGTCTACTTGTCTTCACAAAAGATAGCATTTTCTATGAATTTTTAAACCATGTCCTAGCCTTAAAAAATAAATTTAAAAAATCATAGGAGTTTAAAATGAAACAACTAACCGTTGAAGATGCCAAACAAATTGAATTAGAAATTTTGGATTATATTGATACTCTCTGTAAAAAGCACAATATCAACTATATTATTAACTACGGTACTCTGATTGGGGCGGTTCGACATAAGGGCTTTATCCCTTGGGACGACGATATTGATCTGTCCATGCCTCGAGAAGACTACCAACGATTTATAAACATTTTTCAAAAGGAAAAAAGTAAGTATAATCTCCTATCCTTAGAAACTGATAAAAACTACTTTAATAACTTTATCAAAATAACCGACAGTACGACTAAAATTATTGATACTCGAAATACAAAAACCTATGAGTCAGGTGTTTTTATCGATATTTTTCCTATGGATCGCTTTGATGATCCTAAGGTCATTGATACTTGTTATAAACTGGAAAGCTTCAAACTGCTGTCTTTCAGTAAACATAAAAATATTGTCTATAAGGATAGCCTTTTAAAAGATTGGATACGAACAGCCTTCTGGTTACTCCTTCGACCTGTTTCTCCTCGTTATTTCGCACATAAAATCGAGAAAGAAATTCAAAAATATAGTCGTGAAAATGGTCAGTATATGGCCTTTATCCCTTCAAAATTTAAGGAAAAGGAAGTCTTCCCAAGTGGTACCTTTGATAAAACAATCGATTTACCCTTTGAGAATTTAAGCCTTCCTGCACCTGAAAAATTTGATACTATTTTGACACAATTTTATGGAGATTATATGACCCTACCACCAGAAGAAAAACGCTTCTACAGTCATGAATTTCACGCTTATAAATTGGAGGATTAGGATGCAATATTTAGAAAAAAAAGAAATTAAAGAAATTCAACTAGCCCTGCTGGACTATATTGATGAGACTTGTAAGAAACATGATATTCCTTATTTTCTAAGTTATGGAACCATGCTTGGAGCTATCCGCCACAAAGGTATGATTCCTTGGGATGATGATATTGATATTTCCCTTTATCGTGAGGATTATGAGCGTTTACTGAAGATTATTGAAGAAGAAAATCACCCTCGCTACAAGGTTCTTTCCTACGATACATCTTCTTGGTACTTCCATAATTTCGCATCGATTTTGGACACTTCTACTGTTATAGAAGACCATGTTAAGTACAAGCGTCATGATACCAGCCTTTTCATCGATGTCTTCCCAATTGATCGATTTACAGACTTGAGCATTGTCGACAAGAGCTATAAGTATGTGGCCCTTCGTCAACTAGCTTATATCAAAAAATCACGAGCAGTTCACGGTGATAGCAAACTAAAAGATTTTCTTAGATTATGTAGCTGGTACGCTCTCCGATTTGTCAATCCTCGCTACTTTTACAAGAAAATTGATCAGCTAGTCAAAAATGCTACAACCAACTCTCCTCAATATGAAGGAGGAATTGGGATCGGTAAGGAAGGGATGAAAGAAATCTTCCCAGTTGATACCTTTAAAGAACTGATTTTGACTGAGTTTGAAGGTCGTATGTTGCCTGTGCCAAAAAAATATGACCAATTTTTAACCCAGATGTATGGGGATTATATGACACCACCATCAAAAGAAATGCAAGAATGGTATAGTCATAGCATTAAAGCTTATCGTAAAAACTGATTGAGGGCGACCATACAAACTACTAAGATAGAGGTTATTCAAAAACATAATTTTAGTAGAAAATGAAGTAAATATTCCTACAATAAAACGCATCATATCAGGGTTTTTGAAAAACCTTGATATGATGCGTTTTATAATTTTAAAGACTTTTTTCTATAGTAGATTGAAATAAGATGCGAACGAATCAATTAGAAAATTCAAATTAATTTCTAGAAATATTTTAGTATCCCTGTGTACTGTTCTAAATTCAGTCTGCTATATCTTATTTTTCTATTTAAATCGCTTCTGTAACAAAGCTACGACTTTCAAGTACCTTAAGCATGGCATTAGCTGTATCTAGCGCTGTGAAGAGGGGCACCCCGTGTTCAATGGCTGAACGACGAATTTGCTCACCATCTTCGTCAGCAGTTCGTTTTGTTCCTACTGTGTTAATGATAGCTTGAATTCTTCCTTTGCGTACAAAACTTGGGATATCCTTATCGTCATCACCAATCTTACCAACAGGTTGGGCTTGCAAGCCATGACTAGCAAAGAAGGCTGCTGTCCCTTCTGTCGCAAGGATTCCATAACCAATGTTTTGGAAACGACGAGCCAAGTTCAAGGCTTCTTCTTTGGCATCATCAGCGATGGTAAAGACGACATTACCAAAAGTTGGCAAGTGTAGATAAGAAGCTTCAAAGGCTTTATAGAGAGCTTTTTCCAAAGTAGCATCAGAACCCATAACTTCACCTGTTGACTTCATTTCAGGACCGAGCAAGCTGTCTACCTTAGCTAGTTTGGTAAAGGAGAAGACAGGTGCCTTGATATGAACACGGGTGCTTTCAGGGTAAAGTCCATTTTGGTAGCCAAGTTCTGATAAACTTTGACCAAGAATGAGCTTGGTCGCTACTTGAGCCATAGGAATATTGGTTACCTTAGATAGGAATGGAACGGTACGGCTGGCACGTGGATTGACCTCAATAACGTAGACTTTTTCATCCTTGATAACAAACTGGATGTTCATCATTCCAAGGCAGTGAAGACCGATTGCTAAGCGTTTGGTGTAGTCTGCGATGGTCTCCTGAACCTTTTGCGACAAGGTTTGTGGTGGGTAAACAGCCATTGAGTCACCTGAGTGGACACCAGCACGTTCGATATGCTCCATGATACCAGGGATAAGGACATTTTCTCCGTCTGAGATGGCATCGACTTCACACTCTTGCCCAACAATATAAGAATCGACAAGAACTGGGTGGTCTGGACTAGCCTTAACAGCGGTACGCATGTAAGAACGAAGGTCTGCTTCGTTTTCAACGATTTCCATAGCACGACCACCCAAGACATAAGATGGGCGAACGAGGACTGGGAAACCAATCTTACGAGCTGCAAGAACTGCTTCTTCTTCATTGGTAGCCGTTTGTCCTGGTGGTTGTGGAATGTCCAAGTCTTTGAGAGCTTGCTCGAAGAGGTCACGGTCTTCGGCACGGTCTAGGTCAGCAACCTGTGTACCAAGGATGGTCACACCTGCTTTTGCCAATGGCTCCGCAAGGTTGATGGCTGTTTGACCACCAAACTGAACGATAACCCCCTTTGGTTGTTCCAAATCGATAACATTCATGACATCTTCAAATGTCAATGGTTCAAAGTAGAGCTTGTCAGACACAGAGAAGTCCGTAGAAACGGTCTCTGGGTTTGAGTTTATGATGATAGCTTCATAACCAGCAGCTTGAATAGCCTTGACAGAGTGAACGGTTGCGTAGTCAAACTCAACCCCTTGACCGATACGGATTGGACCAGAACCTAGGACAAGTACAGATTCTTTATCAGACTTGATAGACTCATTTTCCCAACCATAGGTTGAATAGAAATATGGTGTTTCAGAGTCAAACTCAGCCGCACAGGTATCAACCATCTTGTAAACTGGAACAATCTTGTTTTCCAAACGAAGCTGGCGAACTTTGTCAGCTGTCGTTTTCCAAAGTTCAGCAATCTTACGGTCTGAAAATCCATTTAGTTTAGCCGTTTTCAAAACGTCTAGATCTTGTAGATGGGCACCTAATTCTTGCTCAATTTCAAAGATGTGCAAGAGTTTATCCAGATAGAAGATATCAATCTTAGTCAATTCAGCAATTTCTTCTGGTGTGTAACCACGGCGAATAGCTTCTGACACATAGAAGAGACGGTCATCTTGGGCTTTGACAACTTTTTCAATCAAGTCATCATCAGAAACTGATGCAAGTTCAGGCATTTCATTGTGGTGCACACCAATTTCAAGGGAACGACAAGCTTTAAGGAGAGATTCTTCGATGTTTCGACCGATTGCCATGACTTCTCCAGTGGCCTTCATCTGTGTCCCAAGACGGCGCTCACCCTTTTCAAACTTATCAAATGGGAAACGTGGAATCTTGGCAACCACGTAGTCAAGGGCAGGCTCAAACATGGCATAGGTTGAACCCGTGACTGGGTTAATAACCTCATCCAAGGTCAAGCCAACTGCAATCTTAGCAGCCAACTTAGCAATTGGGTAACCTGTCGCCTTAGATGCAAGGGCTGACGAACGTGATACACGAGGGTTTACTTCGATGACATAATACTTGAAACTGTGTGGGTCAAGGGCCAGCTGAACATTACATCCACCTTCAATCTTAAGGGCACGAATAATGCTCAAGCTCGCGTCACGTAGCATTTGGTTTTCATAGTCTGACATGGTTTGCGCAGGGGCAAATACGATGGAATCCCCTGTATGAATCCCAACTGGGTCAAAGTTTTCCATGTTACATACAACCAAAGCATTGTCAGCTGAGTCACGCATCACTTCGTATTCAATTTCCTTGAAACCAGCAATTGAACGCTCAATCAAACATTGGGTAACAGGTGACAATTTCAAACCATTTTCAGCGATTTCACGTAATTCTCCCTCATTGGCACACATACCACCACCAGTACCACCAAGAGTAAAGGCTGGACGGACGATGACTGGGTAGCCAATAGTTGCAGCAAAGGCAACTGCTTCTTCTACTGTGTTGACAATTTCAGATTCTGGAATTGGTTGGTTGAGCTCTTCCATCAATTGTTTAAAGAGGTCACGGTCTTCAGCTTGGTCGATGGCAGATAATTTGGTGCCTAGAAGTTCCACTCCTAGCTCATCCAAAATACCATTCTTAGACAATTCCATGGCCATGTTGAGACCTGTCTGACCACCGAGTGTTGGTAGCAAGGCATCTGGACGTTCCTTACGAAGAATACGTGTCACAAACTCAAGTGTAATCGGTTCAATATAAACCTTATCAGCAATTTCCTTGTCTGTCATGATAGTTGCAGGATTTGAGTTAACCAAGACAACCTCATAACCTTCCTCTTTCAAAGACAAGCAGGCCTGGGTCCCAGCGTAGTCAAACTCAGCAGCCTGACCAATAATAATCGGACCAGAACCAATCACCATAATTTTTTGAATATCAGTACGTTTAGGCATATATAAGATATTAAGGGCGTCAAGCGGACAAAGCTAAAATAGGAGTTATGACGAAGAACTGTCAGTTCTAGGAATAACTATCTTTTTAGCACCGTCCGTAGCCCGTATTCAGTTCAGCAAATACGGACCACCCTTCTCCTTTCTATTCGTCGCCTCACTGAGCAACATTAAATAAATTCTCCGACGATTTTTTAGCGAAACGATATTTTTCGGTAAAAAATCTAGTGCAGGGAGTTTTTAGTTCGCCTGATAGCGACTAAAAGAAACGACCTGCCTTTCTATTCGGCAACTCTCAGATTGCCATTAAATAAGATACAAAGGACGAATAGAAAGCGATTGAATTTTAGGAAACCAAGGAAGGATTGACAATCCAAGTTGGTTTCTCTAAATTCCGAGCTTTCCGTCCGTGTTCAGTTACATAAATTCTCCGACGAGCTTTTACTCGTTCTTAGTTTGATTGTTTAAAAGCTTCCATCATCTCGATAAACTCGTCAAATAGGTAGCTTGCGTCGTGTGGACCAGGGGCTGCATCTGGATGGTATTGAACAGAGAAAGCAGGTTGGTATCTGTGACGCACACCTTCAACTGACTTGTCATTGATTTCTTCGTGAGTAATGATCAAGTGCTCTGGCAAATCCTCACGGCTTACTGCATAACCATGGTTTTGACTTGTAAAATCCACACGTCCTGTAGCAATTTCGCGTACCGCATGGTTGAATCCACGGTGTCCAAATTTCATCTTGTAAGTCTTAGCCCCGTTTGCCATAGCAAAAAGTTGATGTCCCATACAAATACCAAAAATTGGAATTTTCCCTTGCACACCACGAATCATATCCAGTGCCTGTGGAACATCTTCTGGGTTACCTGGACCGTTTGACAACATAACTCCGTCAGGATTGAGATGGAGAATTTCTTCAGCCGTTGTCGAATAAGGAACAACTGTCACGTTACAGTTGCGTTTAGAAAGTTCACGTAGGATTGAGTGCTTGAGACCAAAGTCAACTAAGACAACACTCAAACCAACTCCTGGAGCTGGATATGAAGTTTTAGTAGAAACCTGTTTGATATTGTCTGTCGGCAAGACTGTCGCTTGGAGCTGGTCCGTCACATGATCCATGCTGTCCCCAACATGGGTCAAGGTTGCACGCATGGTACCATGCTTACGGATAATCTTGGTAAGTGCACGCGTATCAATTCCTGAAATACCTGGAATTTTCTTGGCTTTCAAAAATTCATCCAAGGTCATTTGATTGCGCCAGTTGCTTGCTCTACGTGCTTCTTCAAAAACAACAACTCCCTTACAAGTTGGAATAATGGATTCGTAATCATCACGGTTAATTCCATAATTTCCCACCAAAGGATAAGTAAAGGTCAAGATTTGTCCATTATAAGACTGGTCTGTAATGGATTCTTGGTAGCCAGTCATCCCTGTATTAAAGACAATTTCACCAGTTACATCAATATCTGCTCCGAAGACCTTACCTTCAAAAACTGTGCCATCTTCTAATACTAGAAGTCTTTTTGTCATATTTTCACCTCTCGTGGACGCTCACTGGCGTCTTTTAACGTCTTGTGTTTTAGTTGGCGTTTCTACTCGCCAGTACGGATTCTAAGATTGCCATTCGAACAAAGACACCATTGGTCATTTGTTGGGCAATCCGTGATTTTGGTGCTTCAACCAAGTGATCTGCGATTTCTACATCACGATTGACTGGAGCTGGGTGCATGAGGATTGCTGTTTCTTTCAAACGGTCATAACGTTCTTGAGTCAAGCCATGTTGGGCATGGTAGTCTTCTTTTGAAAAGACAGCTCCACTATTATGGCGTTCATGTTGCACACGGAGAAACATCATAACATCCACCTGATCAATGATTTCATCAATGGCTACAAACTGTCCATAGTCTGCAAACTCTTGACTTCTCCATTCCTCAGGTCCAGCAAAGTAAAGTTCAGCTCCCAAGCGTTTCAAAATCTGCATATTGGATTTGGCAACGCGTGAGTGGTCCAAGTCACCTGCAATCGCAACCTTGAGACCCTCAAAGTGACCAAATTCCTCATAAATAGTCATCAAATCAAGCAAACTCTGGCTAGGGTGTTGTCCCGAACCATCTCCACCATTGATGATGGAAGTCGTAATCGTTGGACTTGCAATTAACTCTCTGTAGTAGTCAACCTCAGGGTGGCGAATCACACAGACATCTACTCCTAAGGCAGACAGAGTCAAGATAGTATCATAAAGTGTCTCACCCTTATTAACTGAACTAGTCTTCACATCAAAGTCAAGTCGTTCCAATCCCAATTTAATCTCTGCCACTTCAAAGGACTTATGCGTCCGTGTAGAATCCTCAAAGAAAAGATTGGAAACAATCGGATGGTCTTCATAGGGAAGCTGGGCTCCATTTTTAAACTCAATTCCTCGCTTGATCAATTTCATGACTTGATCGACAGTGAGGTCTTCCATGGACACCACATGGTTCAATGCTTGTTGATTTTCTGACATGGCTACTCCTTTAGCTTTCTAAGCTTCTTCAGTAATCAGAACTCTGTCTTGGCCATCAAGTTCTGCCATCTCTACGATGATTTCTTCAGAACGACTGGTTGGGATATTCTTCCCAACGTAATCTGGACGGATTGGCAATTCTCTATGTCCACGATCGACTAGAACTGCTAAACTTACGCGCGCAGGACGACCATGACCTACAATATTATCAATAGCAGCACGGATGGTACGACCTGTATAAAGCACATCGTCCACCAAGATAACTTCGCGGTCTGTCACATCGACAGAAACCAAAGAAGTATCTTCTCCACTTTTAACATCATCACGGAAGGGTTTAGTATCCAATTCCACAACCGGAACTGAAAGGTTTTCTAGTTGCTCCAAACGTTCTTGGATACGATGGGCGATAAAGACACCGCGAGTTTTAATACCAGCCAAGACGATTTTATTCAAATCTTTGTTGCGTTCAATAATCTCATAAGTAATACGCGTAATCGCTCGTTTGACGGTCAATTCGTCTACAACTTCTTTTGTCTTCATGACAAACCTCCAAAAAGAAAAGTCTCCTTAAACAAGGAGACTTGAAATGTATAGCTAAGCAAGCCCTACTGCACACAGTATAGACTTCACCCTTCTACTTTATCGCGCTCCTTGCCTGCCTCACGGGACAAGTTTAAAGGAATATTTAGTTATCAATTACTATAGCACAAAGTAAGCTTAAAATCAAGCAAAAACTTCGATCTTCCATCTTACAAATTGCTAAAATCATATAACTGTGGGTACTGGTCACACTCTGGATTTTTAGGATGACAAATGGCTCTTCCAAAATAAATCATGGCCTGATGAGCTGCTAACCACTGCTCAGGCGGCAAGATATCCATGACCCGCTTTTCCACCTCAAGTGGTGTCGCTGATTTTTTGACGATATCGTGGTGTTTGCAAATACGCTCCACATGAGTATCCACTGCAAAGGCTGGAATCCCAAATCCTACACTCATAACAACATTGGCTGTCTTGCGACCAACACCTGCCAAACTCTCCAATTCCTCACGTGTTTGAGGGACTTGACCATCAAAATCGTCTAGTAACTGTTGGGCACATTTTTTAAGGAATTTAGCCTTATTTCGATACAGTCCCAGTCGAGAAATGTGTGAAGCAATCTCACTCTCTGTTGCAACAGACATGGCTTGTGGCGTTGGAAAGGCAGCAAAGAGGCCTGGCGTAGCCTTATTTACCGCTGCATCCGTCGTCTGGGCTGACAACATGACCGCAACCAAGAGTTCAAAATGATTAGTGAAATCAAGACTGGGCTTGGCATCTGGAAAAAGAGCAATGATTTCTTCTAGCACCTTTCGTGCTCGTTTTTTTGACAAAACCATTATTCGTCTCCATCAAATAGTCCTTGTAAACCAGCAAAAGGACTGTTTTCTTCTTTCTTAACTGCTTGTTGAGCTTGGTATTCTTCTTCTGTCATGATTTGCCAGTCATTTCCTGAAACAAATCCTTGGCCAGCTTCTTCTTCAGCCGTCAAGACCTTGATAGGAATGTTTAGTAGGATATTGTCTGACACGCTCTCAGCAAGGTCAAGTTCTCCATTTTCGATAGGCAGGACCAAGTCATCGTCTAAAACTTCCTGATCTAGTTGGTTAGTTGCACCTTCCATGAAAACTTCCGTTACTGGATAAGATTCAACTAACTCAACTGGCTCCATACTACGACTTGAAGCAAGAACAATGGTATAAGATAGTTGATAATCTAAGAAATACATACGGTTTTCGTACTGTACTTTCCCAACTGCAAGGATATTTTTTACATCTAAAATTTCTTGATTACGTGCACGCAGGTCTGCGACTAGGTCTAACGTTTGTTCAAAATGCAAGCCTTCAGACTGCTTGCGTATCTCTTGAATATTTAATTTCATACTTCCTCCATAAAGATTTACTCTCTTGATTATACCATGAAAAGCCTACAAATCAACCCACCAAACTTTGTAATTAACATTCAAGTTTTTAATATGTCCACTATGATATTTTGTTTTTTAGTGCTATACTACATCAGAGCAAGGAGGATGCCCCTATGGAAGACAAAGAACTCGGTACTAATGCTTATCACTCGTATTTTAGAGCTTGGAATTTCCAGTTTTCTGTTGACAAAATTTCCTTAAAAGTATAGTATAAAGATACCAATACTCGGAGGTAAGGGAGACATGAACAACTAAGCCTATCAAATAAAAAACCTTTATTTAGTAGATCTTGTTTTTGTCTCTTTTTGTGTACTCTTTTATGCTCTTTTTCTGGCATTTTATACTCAATGAAAATCAAAGAGCAAACTAGGAAGCTAGNNACGGTAAGGCGACGCTGACGTGGTTTGAAGAGATTTTCGAAGAGTATTAATAGAGTTTTTTTGACATAGACTTTGGGCTCTACTAGGTAAAGTAGAGCTTTTTGTTATGTAGTATCAACATTCTAGAAAGGGCAATCATATGATAAAAATCAATCACCTGACCATCACACAAAACAAAGATTTACGAGACCTTGTCTCTGACCTCAGCATGACCATCCAAGACAGGGAAAAGGTCGCTATTATTGGTGAAGAAGGAAATGGCAAATCCACCTTACTTAAAATTTTAATGGGGGAAACTTTGCCTGATTTCACTATCGGGGGAGACATTCAATCTGATTATCAATCAATAGCCTACATTCCTCAAAAACTTCCTGAGGACCTGAAAAATAGAACTCTACACGACTACTTCTTTTTAGATACTATTGATTTAGATTACAGTGTCCTCTATCGTTTAGCTGAGGAATTGCATTTTGATAGCAATCGTTTCGCAAGCGACCAAGAGATTGGTAGTCTATCAGGGGGTGAAGCTTTGAAAATTCAGCTCATCCATGAGTTAGCCAAACCTTTTGAGATTCTATTTTTAGATGAACCTTCAAATGACTTGGATCTTGAGACGGTTGATTGGCTAAAAGGTCAAATGCGCAAGATTCGGCAAACCGTTATTTTCATTTCCCATGATGAGGACTTTCTTTCTGAAACGGCAGACACTATTGTTCACTTGCGACTGGTCAAGCACCGTAAAGAAGCAGAAACACTAGTAGAGCATTTAGACTATGATAGTTATAGTGAGCAGAGAAAGGCTAATTTTGCCAGACAAACCCAGCAAGCAGCCAACGACCAAAGAGCCTACGATAAAACCATGGAAAAGCATCAACGAGTTAAACAAAATGTAGAAACTGCTCTTCGAGCTACCAAAGACAGTACTGCCGGTCGCCTATTGGCTAAAAAGATGAAAACTGTCCTCTCACAAGAAAAACGCTACGAAAGAGCAGCTCAGGCCATGACCCAAAAACCACTTGAAGAGGAAGAAATCAGACTTTTCTTCTCAGACATCCAACCATTACCGCCTTCTAAAGTCTTAATCCAATTGGAGAAAGAAAATTTGTCCATTGGCGACCGAGTTTTGGTTCAAGAACTACAATTAACTATCCGTGGCCAAGAAAAAATCGGTATTATCGGGCCAAATGGTATTGGAAAATCAACTCTGTTAGCCAAATTACAGCAACTTCTGAATGATAAAAGAGAGATTTTACTTGGTTTTATGCCACAAGATTACCAGCAAAAACTGCAATTGGATTTATCACCAATAGCCTATCTAAGTAAAACTGGGGAAAAAGAGGAACTACAAAAAATCCAATCTCACTTAGCCAGTCTCAATTTCAGTTATCCAGAAATGCAGCATCAAATTCGCTTCTTATCTGGCGGACAACAAGGAAAACTCCTGCTTTTGGATTTAGTCTTGCGCAAACCAAACTTTCTCCTGCTAGATGAACCCACACGAAACTTTTCTCCAACTTCTCAACCCGAAATTAGAAAACTCTTTGCCACTTATCCTGGTGGTCTCATCACTGTTTCGCATGACCGTCGTTTCTTAAAAGAGGTCTGTTCAAGCATCTACCGCTTAACAGAACACGGTTTGGAGGTAGTTAATTTTCAAGATTTATAAACCCCAATTATTCACC
>NZ_VMMS01000027.1:0-4586 GCF_013277315.1 Streptococcus sp. 2106 | reverse complement strand
AATATATTATTAAAAGTCTTTTCAAATACTCTGATTTATTTAAAGGCCTTGAATACTCTATCTAATTTCTATTCCTTAGAGGGTCGTGAACAAGAATATGAGGCAAACTACTCTCATTTGATGGAGTTATATCAGACAAAAAATTTTGAGCATCAAGAGTTTTTATTTGGCTACATCAGAGTTCGTTACAACTACGCTCACTACCTAGTATCAAAGGAAAAATATAATGAAGCCATCCAAGAAGCTCTTGAGACTATCGAACTCTGTAAAGAGAGGCAAACAAGTTACCAACTAGCTCCCCTGCTCGTTCTCGTTGGAAATTGTGGAACACAATTCCTTGGCAAAGAACAAGTCAAAAATTATTATATAGAAGCAAGAGAGCTATGCAAGATTTATAACAATCCTTTCTCTGTGAAAATCGCAAGTTTTTCCCACCTTTTCTCAATACTGAAACAACATCTTTCCAGAACTTCAATAATTTCTTTTTGTGTTAAATCATTATTTAACTAAATCTTTGGAGGCAATACGTTTTCAAAGCTACTTTTTACCATAGATTTTGAGCTTTCAACACATATTACTAAGCCAAAAATGCTCTAAATTTTTGAAATTCTAACAAATTCCACTCAACTTTATCATCATATTTGACTTTCACAATATCTTTCTCAAAATAACATGGAATAAAGATAGTTTTCTTTTGAAACGGGTTCAGAAGTAACCGTATCAAGTGCTAATAATGCTTGAGTTAATTTACAAGAACCTACTCCAGTGAAATGATCCTATCACATTGCCGTGCTTGCTCCATGTTATGCGTAACAATCAAAATTGTTTTACCAAATTGATCTCTCAAAGTTCGAATCAAATCGAATGCTTTTTGAGACATTTCAGGATCTAACGATCCGGTTGGTTCATCTGCTAGGACAATATCTCCGGGCTTTAAAATAGCTCTCACAATCGCAATTCTCTGCTGTTCACCTCCCGATAATTCATTGACTTTACTATTTAACCGATTTTGTAGACCAACAAATTCTAGCGTTTCCTTGATTCTCTGCTCTTTCTCCTGTCTAGAGAAATTCGAAAAAGTCATGGCAAGCATCAGGTTATCTTTCACACTAGATGTAGAAATGAGTGCATTGGATTGAAAAAGATAGTTGATGACATTCCTTCGATAATGAACTGCTGATTGCGAATTTACCTTAGGCAAAACTTTTCCGTTGATTAGGATTTTACCACTGTCAACAGTATCCAATAGTCCAATCATATTGAGGATAGTCGATTTTCCAGAACCAGAAGGTCCTACTAAAGCTACAAATTCATTTTCCTCAATATCAAAGCTTAAGTCTTTGAAAATTTCTCTTGAACCAAATTGTTTTGATACATTTTGTACTGAAATTCTAGACATGAGATTACTCCTTAAATGATTGTATGATACTCTCTCCTTCTTTACGGAACAAACTGAAGTAAAGAAGCATTATCTGAAAAGCAAATGTAGCTAGTGTCATGACTATTCCCAACTTAGAACCCACCAAGATAGAAACGATTAGTTCCATCACAGAAAAACTAATAATGAGAGAAACCACACCAATATATCTTTTCCATGGTGAGAATCCCATAAAGTATTGAACATACAATTTTTCTTCAAATAACAAGCGGTACATTAAGACAAAACTCCAGAAAATAGCCATCATCGTAATGATGATAATCGCTATAATCGTGCCGAAAAGATAAAATGTATAACTCAGATCTTTTTGAAGACCATTGATAAAGTTCTTGACAGTTGTAAAACTCAACCGATTATCCGTTAAATCTGGAAATTCTGTTTCTAAAACGGACACTACCTGTTCCATTGTTTCCCTATCACGAATCTTCAAAAGACCATTATAGCCGCTGACAACTAAGTTTGCCGACTCCATGAAATATAGATTCTCTGGTGTTGAGACAAAAATAACTGGATTCTCACTAGTTGTACCATAAGAAATGGAATCTGACCAAGTAAATATTGGTCGAGACGGTTGGTAAACCTTGAACATAAATTTCGGATTTTCTGTGAAATTAGTTTGTAAATCTCCCGGTTTTACAGTGACACTTTCCTGTAAATAAGCCTTCATCGCCTCAAGTTCTTCTGTATTGAGCGTGTTAGGTAGAAGATAAAGTCGAGTACCATTCCTCATCTCTAGCAACTCCTCATCACTTAGGGGAATACCTAACTCTTGCAGGTAATTATAGGAGAATTTCAAATACCAAAATGGTTTTTTAGGGACATGTTGGTATGTCCCATAGACTGCATCAAGGTACTCCTGATTAAGAAATTTTCCTTGGGCAATATAGACACCTGGAAGCTCAGATATACGCTGGTAAAAGTCATACATACTACGCTCAAGGGAATTTGTAGTTCCTGCATATGTACCTACATCATCTCCCTCAACAAAGCTGGAGATAACGTACATATCTTCAACATTTTTCCACTCCCTAGATACTTTCATATTATCAATAAACTGATTCGTTGGAGCATCTAAAGAGTAACTGACTGCGATTAACAAACCAGCTACCAAGGTATAGAATAACAAGCAGGTTACCATTAAAGGCTTCATTGGTAATCGTTTATGAATTGCGGCTAATGGAGAAACCGAATAAACAATAATCGTTGGAATAATGAATATCAATAGTAGCAACAAGACTGAGAGGCTGACTCCAGCAAAAACTAGAATAAACGATGATAAACCAAAACTAGACCAGCCTGACAACAACCAACTACATAAAGAGATAATTGGAATAATGTAGATTGAAAATAGTAGAGAATTTTTGAAAAAAGCAGACCATAATTCTTTTCTATCCCATCCTAAAAGAATCAATGTTCCGAAATGTTTAAAGGATTGAAGAACACAGATTAAGAATAGAATCAGTAAAATGAAGGCATTTACTAAGATACTGATAGCAAGTATTATTCCCCAAATTCCCTGATCAGTACTACTTCCAAAACTTTCTTTTGTCAAATCCTCAACAGAAATACCTGACATCTTTGAAAGATGCAACAGAAAGTTATCTCTTGAGACAGCATCGTGGAGACCATTGATATGGTATATCCCATTGATCGTATTAGTGTTTTGAAAAGTATAATCTAATCGTTCAATGACTACAGGTGTGCTAAATAATAAATCTGGAAGCTCGTAAAGCATATTATTTGAGCCTTTGTCAAGTCCAATAGTCATACTATTATCACTATGAGATAATAAATCTGCAAATTGTTGTTGTGAGACTACTATTTTACCCGTACTTTCAAAATCTGAAAAACCAGCAGAGCTGCCAAGGATGTCTATATAAATCCTATTTAGACCTTCTCCTGTATCACTACTTTCAGAACGTTTTGTCCATATGGACAAGTCACTCTGTTCTAAAAAATAATTAAATACATCTTGTGATTGCTCTTCTGTTAACTTCTGAAGATAAACTGTTACAGTTTCGGAATGATGATTATAACTCTGCCATGACTGTTGATACTGTAAACCTGCTAAAAAAATTGCCACCAGAGCAAGTAAGACACTCTGGATGGCAATCAAAAACAGGATTAAGTATTTCATTTTACCTAATAACATGTTTTTGTATGTCATAGGTACTTACCTACAATTCCAGTAACATTCAGCTGTAGCAGTTCCGATGAATTTAGAAACACGTGCTTCTACTCCAGGTGATTGCCAGCCTGAGAATGCCCCGTTAGCAGTTGCTGAGTGTTCGTAAACACTAGACTGAACATTTGAATAGCTCCAAAGGCCAGCAGTACGACCATAATCCCAATAAACTGCAGTACCTTTATACCAAACTGTTGCAGCTGAAACAATCGAACCACCTGCACCAGCTAAAGTCAGTGCAAGTAAAGATGTTGTAATTATTTTTTTTATGCTTTTCTTCATCGTAAAGCCCTCATTTCTTTCACTTAAAATCTAACAATAACAATGACTGCATTTAGAAATATCAACAAATCATACCCTAGTACATCGGAATCCCTTCTTTCTAATTAAAAATTAGATAAAACAGAAATACTATATAGTTAATAGTATTTTCATCATTTAATCAACTAATCAGCCTTCCCAACATCAAGACCATTGGACTTCTTTTGCGATTGCACTCGAATCTCCAATTGTTTATTCTTCTGAACAAACTGTTGATAGGGAATTGTATTACCAAATGCAAGAACACTTAGTAATACAAATATAACTATTTTTTTAATTCCACGATTTCTCCTCATCTTATATTATGAAACCCCTTTCTTTTTATTCTAACAGATATATTTTATTTAGTCAAGTGTTTTTATTATATTTTGAACTTTTTTATTATTACTATAGAGAATTATTTATTCCTTTAACTTGCTATTTTGAACTAAAAATTTTATAATGAAATTAAGCAAATAGGAAGGTTTATTATTTTTAATGAATACACTCGCAGAGAAATTCAGATTGAAAAGAAAAGAGTTGAGACTCTCCCAACAAACTCTTGCAGAAGGAATTTGTGAACAAAGCCAGATTAGTAAAATTGAGAGAGGGCATTTCATTCCCTCCGCAGACCTTTTGTTCAAACTCTCCCAACGACTCGAA
>NZ_VMMS01000026.1:0-14961 GCF_013277315.1 Streptococcus sp. 2106 | reverse complement strand
CAAAAAGGTAGTCGTAACCTATATGCGTAAATCACGAGAGTAATTGAATTCGAACTAAGATTTATCTTTTTCCACTGTAACCTTTTAACGTCCTCATGTCTAGTCTAAACGAGGAAAGATGTAGGACTTATCCCGTGAGCTCTGTCGCTAGAAAGAGAAAACGACAGATCGAAGTAATCCTACTTTACTTGTGTCTGTAAAACGAACGGTCTGATAGAACTGGACTCTGTCACGTATTGACTAGATGAAGGTTCACCAATATAAGATATCCCTCAGGCACCAAAACAAGAAAGGAATAGGCACATGTCAAAATTGCTAGATAAGATAGTATCACGCGAAAATATGCTGGAAGCTTACAATCAAGTAAAATCCAATAAAGGCTCAGCTGGGATTGATGGAATGACTATCGAAGAGATGGATGACTATCTCAGACAAAACTGGCGCTTGACTAAGGAGCTGATAAAACAGAGAAAATATAAGCCTCAACCAGTTCTTAGAGTTGAGATTCCTAAACCAAACGGAGGTATCCGTCAACTAGGAATTCCAGCAGTTATGGATAGAATGATTCAACAGGCCATTGTCCAAGCTCTTAGAGTACTTAAATGACGGCTATGAGTGGATAGTGGATATAGACCTAGAGAAATTTTTCGATAGGGTTCCTCAAGATAGATTGATGTCCTTAGTACATAATATTATCGAAGACGGAGATAGGGAATCCTTGATTCGTAAGTATCTTCATTCAGGTGTTATCATTAATGGTCAGCGTCATAAAACGCTAGTTGGTACACCACAGGGAGGAAATGTATCTCCTCTCTTATCTAATATCATGCTTAATGAATTGGACAAGGAATTAGAAAAGAGGGGACTTCGATTTGTGCGCTACGCAGATGATTGTGTGATGATGGTCGGAAGCGAGGCAGCCGCTAAGCGTGTGATGTATTCAGTCAGTCGTTTTATTGAGAAACGACTAGGTTTGAAAGTATAGTAAAATGAAATAAGAATAGGACAAACCGATCAGGACAGTCAAATCGATTTCTAACAATGTTTTAGAAGTAGAGGTGTACTATTCTAGTTTCAATCTACTATAATTTGAAGGGGAATGCCGTGATTGGCTAAGATTTGTTCAAGGACATGATAGTAAGCATTCAAGTTCTCTTTTTTATCAAAATAAGCCCCTAGGATATTGCCGGAAGCATCATCAATGGCTAAGTGTAAGTTAGAGGTTTCTGCTCCAAACCAGGCATGAGGGCTAGCCTCCATTTAGATGAGTTCTCCAGCAAATTTCTTTCTGGGTCTACTAGGATGTAGCTTTTTAGTGTCTTCCAGGAAATCTTTAGCGGACGGTAAGATTGGATTGTCTAGGGGATGATTGCGGTTCAGTTTAGCTTGTTTTCTTAGTCTCTTCTTTGTCTTTCTGTGAGACTTGGGAGAGAGGATGTTTTCCTTATAGAGTATTTTTCTAACAGTTGTATCAGAGAGCTGAATTCCCTCTTCTTCAGCTAGTAATTCACAGAAATGAAGGACATTTGGTTTATATGTTTCATAGGAGAGGTATTTCTTTAGGACACGTTCTTTGATTTCATCAGGGATTGCATGTTTTGGTTTTCGATTTCTGTTTCCGTGTCTGAAGGCTTCTTTTCCTTTCTGTTGATAGGCTAGTAGCAGACGATTGCTTTGTCTTTCAGAAAGATTCAGTTCGACACAGGCTCGATTCTTTGTTTTCTTTCCTTGGTCTATAGCTTTTATCACAAGATATTTTTTCGTTTCATTCATATTCAGTTGGATACTTTTCATACGACTATTTTATCAAATGGGACATTTTCACGTTCGATTTACTAAATGAAAGTTCTATAATGAAGTTAGCCACCCAGCCCTCCTAAAAATTAGATGGTTCAACTAGCTGAAAGTGTAGGCATAAGAAAACACCTCTGTGTTATACTTGTTGTTCAACCACAAACACAAGAAAGGCACAGAGATGCGATATTTTAAAAGAGTTGGATTTCTCCAACTCTTCTCTTTTTAATACACGTTATTTTGATTTGACTGGCTTGTCTTGAGCTGTCTTCAAGGCTGTGGCAATCGTATCTGCATACAATTTTGCTCCTGCTTCAATAGTGCTAGTGTCACTTCCGAAATGGACTTGGTCTGTTCCTGCCCAAATTTCTGGATGCTCTTTCGCAACTTGATTCCAATCTGCTATCATGATGTAAGGTGTCTTCTCTGCCAATTCTCTCATATAGGCAGCAGCCTTCTCAACGATGGCATAGGTCTCTTTTGTCTTATCTCCCTCATAAGGAGTCACCAAAACCATATGGTGGCCCTTAGGAAGATTTTTCACGATACTGTCCCAGTCTTCCTTGTAATTTTCAGGATTATTTACCCCAGTCGCAATGACCACCATCTTAGGTAAAAATTTATTTTGGCTATTGTTTATCATGATTTCATTGGCAGTCTTGGTTGTTCTGCTGACCTGCGCGTTAATTTGTGCTCCAGGAAGAGCTGTCTGCAGGGCTGTATTTGCCCTTAAAGCCACCGAGTCACCAATTAACATAGTGCCATCAGCAATTCCTAAACTATCAGCTTCTGCTCGTTCTGCCATCACTTTTGTTTGGGCAATATTACTAGCAGCTTGCTTCAAGCCATTGACAGTTAAGTCTGTCTCAAACGCTCCCACTTGTGGTGCCAACAAAGTCACTAAGAAGACAATGAAGGCCAAGATTCCCGTACTTGTTGCAAGAATTGTGTGAATATAAGGCAGGGGACGAAGAGTTTGTAAAATAGGTGTGTTCTTGCCTGCAATCCAAGGTTCCAATACATAAAATGAAAGACTGGCAAATCCATAAGAAAAAATCAAAGTTAATAACACAGCAAGAAGATTTGAGGTCAACTGTGAAAAAATGATGTAGAAAGGCCAATGGAAGAGATAAACTGCATAGCTAGTATCCGCTAAAAAACTAATCATCTTTGGCTCTTGTATATGATGTGTCTTTTCATGTAAGACACGCGCCGCCAGAATCATGGCAAGAGCTGCAAGACTGGCAAGCAAGAAGCCGATAAGATAGGCAAAAAGATAAGTGAATTTGACAAAGAAAGTCAAAAGAACTAGGAAACCAAAGCCTCCTCCAAAAACTACCAAAGTCTTTCGTAAATCCCAGATTTTATCCAACTGCTTGACGAGGGAAGTCGTCTGACGAACACCTACAATAGTTGCTAACATACTTCCCAAAAAGAATGGATAGACATGAGTTAAACTGGAGAAATAAACAGAGGAATAAGAGGTCACTAGAAAACTACCAATAAACATGGAGAAGAAACTGATCAAGAAGGCAACAGCAGATAAGAGAAAGACCATCCCCTTCAACTGACCATTTGATTTAGCTTGTTTGGATAAGAACCAAACTGCCAATCCCCAAAGAATATAGTAGTGAACCTCAACTGCCAAACTCCAATTATGAACAAACAAATGAGGAATGAACTGAGATTCATAACTCCCACCTGTTAGGAGTTCATAGAAGTTGGTCATAAAGCCTAAGACGCTCGCAATCTGGCCACCAATTCCAGCAACATAGTCTTGGCGAACCAAGAAAGTAAAAGGCATGGTCACCAAGACCATCAAAACCACAGGTGGCACAATCCGATAAAAGCGTCTTCTAAAAAATCCTATCAAATCAATCTCATGGTTTTTAGAAAATTCTTCAATGAGTAGAGCTGTAATCAGGAAACCTGAAAATGTGAAAAAGACATCTACCCCGAAAAATCCTCCAGGAAAGATCGTCTGAAAGAAGTGATACAAGAGTACCAAAAGTAAACCTGTAATCCTAACCAAGGAAAACCATTTAATGCGCATACGAGTTTATTCTTCCTTTCATTGTACACTTTATTCTATCAAAAAAAGAAGAAAAATCCCAAGAGAAAACTTAGGATTTTTAGCTTATATCAATTCCATTTTAGAAATTACGACCTGACTTATTATAGCCATATTTTTCCACAAAATACTCACGGAATTCCAAGAGATTGTCATCCATGATGGCTTGTCGCACTTGCTTCATCAGGTTAAGCAAGAAGTAAAGATTGTGATAGCTAGTCAAGCGGATACCGAAAGTTTCATCGGCTTTGAGGAGGTGACGAAGGTAGGCGCGTGTATAGTTCTTACATGTGTAGCAATCACACTCAGGATCCAGTGGCGTAAAATCCTCAGCAAACTGAGCATTTTTGACAACCAAACGTCCCTGACTGGTCATACAAGTCCCATTACGAGCGATACGAGTCGGCAAGACACAGTCAAACATATCCACCCCACGAATCACCCCATCGATTAAGCTATCTGGCGCTCCCACACCCATCAAATAGCGAGGTTTGTTTTCAGGTAGCAGTTGAGTTGTAAAGTCCAAGACCGCATTCATCTCTTCGTGGGTTTCTCCCACTGCCAAACCACCGATAGAGTAGCCTGGGAAATCCATGCTGACAAGGTCATGAGCCGATTGGCGACGCAGGTCTTCAAATCCTGCCCCCTGCACAATCCCAAATAACCCTTGGTCATGCGGACGACGGTGAGCCTTCAAACCACGCTCAGCCCAACGACTGGTACGCTCGATTGATTTCTTAACGTAATCGTAAGGTTGATAAAACTGAGGACATTCGTCAAAGGACATCATGATGTCTGAGCCCAGATTATTCTGAATAGAGATAGCTTTTTCTGGCGATAGGAACATCTTGGAACCATTGAGATGGTTTTTAAAGGTTACTCCTTCTTCTGTGATATTACGGCTATCTGCTAAGGAATAAACCTGAAAACCACCACTATCTGTCAAGATAGGCTGGTCCCAATTCATGAACTTGTGGAGACCACCTGCGCGAGCAATAAGTTCATCTCCAGGACGAAGCCAGAGATGATAGGTGTTTGACAGGATAATTCCCGAACCCATCTCCTTCAATTCTTCAGGCGACTGAGTTTTGACAGTGGCTTGAGTCCCAACTGGCATAAACATAGGTGTTGGGAAGGTGCCGTGGGGAGTGATGATTTCTCCCAGACGAGCTCCTGTATGTTTTTCTTTCTTAATCAAACGGTATTTGATTGGTGAATCTGACATTTTTTACCTCCGAAGCTGGGAAAGACAGTCCCAGTTCATACTTTGTACCCAAGGGCATACTGTATGATTTTATCAAAAAAAGCTGGAACTGTCACGAACTATGGTATAAAGAATTTGCGTTTATAAATACTTTCCGTTGCTTGTAAATAGTTGAGTTTTTACTTATTTTTCGTTAAAATCATTTACACTAATTTCCATCGTTTTTTTAAATCGTATTCATCTTCGTATTCATTTTTACAATCATCTTTGCCCGTATAGTTGAGAAGGTTGCAATTTAATTCTAATAGTTTATAAATAGAAAACCGTGATTACTCACAGTCTTTTAAAAATAAAATAAAAAAACTCCATCAAAACTATTGACATTATGCAACCAAAGTTGTATAATGGATACATAAGGTTAAGGAGGAAACCTTAGACAAGGAAACTAGTAGAAAGGAACATGAAATGTTTAAGTTCAAAAAGAAACCACTCAAAGCAAAAACAAATAAGCTAGTAGTCAAAATAAACTTATTTATAATCAGCTTTGAATGGCACATCGAATTTGGATAGTGAAAAATCACTATCCACCCCTTCGGGGGTGTACTTAAATTATAACAGGAAAAACAATGAAAGTAAATCTTAAAGTTAGAAAAACCACCAAGCGTGAAAAAGTTGAATTTATTATTGGACTTCTTCTACTCCTATTTGCAGTTTGGTATTTTACGAGGTAATATATGTCAGTAGATATTGAAGCTATCCGCTGGCTTTTAGACAACGCCACAGCCTATGCTATTAGCAAAAACTGTGGCATGTCTATTCAGGCCGTGGACAAGTATAAAAATGGTGTATCGGATATTATGAATATGCGTCTAAAACACGCTATCAGCATGATAACATACGCCCAGGAACTTAAAAAGCAGTGATTTCGGTCACTGTTTTTTATTTTTAACAAAACACCGTTTTTGACAATAATACACCACGATTTCCTCTCCATATTCTTCATGTAAACGCTTTTTTGAACAATAGGATTGTGATTTTGCTTTCTAATCGTTCAAAATGTGTGTTTTTGAAAAATAAAAAAACCGCAAGCCTGAGCCTGCGGTGAAAAATTATTCTTTGTCTTTGTTTTTATTTTGATTATTCCCTGTAAACAAACCAATTAGCCCTAATGCAGTAGTTCCAGTTAAGACACTACCTGCAATTTGTTTATCTGTTGCTATTAAGTAAATTCCACCAATAATAACAACGAGGGCGATTAAAAAGCCAAATAACTGTCCCAATTTATGAGAAGCAATATTCCCTGATAAGTATTTATCTTCCATCTCTCTACGATGTTGGCTTTCTGCAATACCATTATCAATAATCTTTTGAGCAGCATCCGGATATAGCTCTTTATATCCTTTGAGAATATCTGGATGAGGTAGGTCACCTTGATAGATTTCCAACTTCTGTAAAACTACTTGACGCTGTTCATGTGGTAAGCGCTCGACTTCATCAACAATATTATTGACTTCAATCAAATCTTTATTCTCGGTATCCAAATTTCATTACCTCTTTCTGAATGCCCATCGTTGATTTCTTGTAATCACTTTTGACTTTCTTCCAGTCTGGGACTGTATCAGCTTTTACTTTCGAAATGTTCTGGTTAAAGCTAAAAACAGGCAATACAATTGCTGTCATACCAAGTAAAAAAGACTTAAAGTATTGAGGTTGTTTTGTATTTTTTAACATCCCAAATTCCTCCTACTCGCTCCATAATATTTTTTTGAATTAACTTGATTATGACATCTTTCTTTAAAAAAGTCAATGTTTCTTACTCTTTTTAACAAAAAAATCCCCACAAGGACGAGTCCTGTGGGGTAGATAAACATTTTAGAAAAGTTTTCCTTTCCTTTTATTTTTTAAAATTATTTAGTCGTAATCAAGCCGTCTGGCTCTACTGTGAACTCTGGCTTGTCTGCCATTGTTCCGTCTGGTTTGATGTAGTACCAGCCTGTTCCGTCTGCGGACTGGACGAAGGCGTTTGATACCATGGCACCTTCTTTACCGTCAAGATAATACCAAGTCTCCTTGTACTTGACCCATCCTGTCTTCATAGCACCCTCTACGTCGAAATAATACCACTTGTCAGCGATTTTCTTCCAGCCTGTAGCCATTTCACCTGACTGGTCAAACCAGTACCAGTTGCTGTCTGTGTGCTTCTTCCAGCGGTCTGCAAGCATGTAGCCTGAGCCGTCGAAGTAATACCAGGTTCCGTTGATTTTCTCAAACTTATCTTTTGGATAAGAGCCGTCTGAGTCTACGTACCAGTAGCCTGTATCGTTCTTCTGCCAGCCAGTCTCAACGCTCAAGCCGTTTTCAATGTCGTGCTTGAACTGCTCACGGCTAATGCCCCATTTTGCAAGATAGGGATAAGGGTCCACATGGTCTGAATGGTTGTCGGGTTGGTTATTGGTACAGTATTCATGCGTTTTGATACCCTCTAAGTCGTCTGTATCAAGCGTTTTAGGCAAACCTGCTTCATCTGCTAGATTGCGTAAGAGTTCGATATAGAGACGGTAGTCAGCCATGAACTCTTCTGTAGTTGAATGGCTTTCAATCAATTCAACTGCCGCATAGCTTTCCGCATTCCAACCGCCACCAACGTCCCAGGCACCATTGTTTACAGGGCCTACTTGCATGACACGACCGTTACCAACCACATGAGAGAAGAAACCAAGCTCAGGGTTCTTTCTGTAGTGGTAGTCTGCCTCATTTTGAGCGGTAGAATTACGGTTCCCCGTAGAGTGAGCGTGCACTTGTCGATATGGCGCATAGCCTACTTGTGGCAAGCCTGTACGTAGTCTGCTTGTATCGATATCCATCTCTACTCCCTCCAAGCATCGTTCATCTGCTTCACGGCTGACTCTACAAAGGTATCCAAGTCCTTATCGGTCATGCTGATCTTATATTTGGTCAGCTCTGCCCGGATTTTAGTGCGAGCCTGTGCCAATTTTTCATCACCTTTATAACCTGTCTCTTGAGCCACCTGCTCCACGGCATTAACTGCGTTCTTGGCTAGGATTTCAGCGATAATCACCGCTTTCTCTCCGCCTTTTCGCAAAAGATAGTCTTTCACCATTTTCACGATACTGCCTACTGCTACTGCTAAAAAGCCTGTCGCAAAAGCGATAATAAATTCATTAAATTGTGTCATGTGTTGTTTCCTTTCTATTCTCTATAAAACTTAACATTAACGGTACCTATATACTCCCTTAAGTTTGTACCAGTTAGATATATGACTCCTCGGTTATACATATCAGCCTGAATTCTTATTAATCTGCTATTATTGAGTTGTACATATCGTATAGCAGCAACCTTAATATCATTACCTTTAATATCAATATTGTACCCACCCCAGTACTGCCACATTCTTGTGTTTAACACTTCCAATAATAATGACGGTCCACTCGACCACACCAACCTATCGCCAATATAGCGCTTGACAATCTCTCTACTTCCTAACATGATTCTTACTCTATCTCTCATAGCTTCACCTACTTAAAAATATCGTAAATCGTGTGAGGGTCTTTGGTAGTAATAGCATCGTACTGCTCTTGCGTACCGGCCCAATAGTTGAGTGCCTGCGAACCGTTCTGATTGACAATGTTCTGACCTGGAACTCCACTTCGCCCTTGTTCACCATCGTTGACATTATCCAAATGGGTAAAAGCAGAGGCTCTCAATCCTCTGTAATTCACTTCAATGCGAACTTCAAACCAACCACCAGAACGCTGAGAAGCACTCCATGTGCCAAATTTTCCTGCTGAATCAGGGGTCTGATTTCTCAAAGAACGCCAGTTTGTATAGCCAAAACCACGGTAGTAATAATCAAGAGTATAGCCGCTCGTGACTGCTTCGCCATCGTAGAATACATCCGCAAACAAATTCAATCGGCTAGTAGAGCCATTCTTATAAGAACCCTCAATACGAACGCTGGCATTCAAACTATGCCCATTATCCCCTTTTAAGCTATCCCGTTGAGTCGGTGTCAGCGTATCGAATGATGGACGATTTTCTAAGGCGGAAATCCTAGCCTTGATGGGGATATCATTGTACAACTCCCATTTTTGGGCATAAGTAGACAAGTCTTGGTGGGAGGTCAAGTAGCCTTTCTCTTCCAGCTCCGCTTTTGTAACGAGGGTTTCTGGATGGACTTTCGGTCTACTCTCAAGGGTGTCCAGTCTTTTCTTAACCTCCCTATCCTTTAGCTCTGAGTCTTCTTTGATAGCCTTGACATCCTCACCGATTGCTCTTGCTAGATTTTCAAGGTTACTCATAGCACTCACGCTTTCGCTGCGTTATAGGTTGCGACCAAGTCAAGGTTGGCAATCTGGTCTACACGTCCGCTGACTTCAGTTACTTTGCCAAGAAGTGCGCTATTTTCATCTTGTCCCATACTTGTGATTTTTTCCGCGATTTCTTTCAGTGTGTCCAAATTCTCAGGGGTACCTTCACCCAAGATTTCAGCCTTAACTTCAGATTTAGCTTGGGCGATTGCTTGGTTCATGTCAGACGTGCTGACTTTCGTTTTCAGCTCTTCGTTTACCTTTTTGTTATCTTCCCCCACTGCCTGCGCAAATGCTGTTAATTTTGTAGTATCCATTTTGTGTTACACCTTTCCTAAATTGTAATAAAAGAGCAGGTCTGGCAATTCCTGACCTACTGGGCTCTCGCCTACAGTTCTACCTGCAAGCTGTTTCTCAACTTCTTTTGCAATACCCAGCTCTTTTAAAGCATGGACTTCCTCTGTGACCAATTCTTTATCTGAGGCGACTATCTTGATATGGACAGATTTATCACTGGGGAAAACATAGCCTCCAGCCGTGATTTCCAAGCGATAACTCCCAATGGGCAAGATAGCGTCCAGATGAAAACTCACACCTTGACCGGTAACGGTTACCTGCTTCTTCCACTGGTAGCCCTCCTTGGTCAGACTGATCAGCGCCTCCTCCCCTTCCAGAGAGGAGATGACTTGGTAGTCTTCGTCTAAGAGGGCAAAACCAAAGGTGGAAGCCAAGTCCCCTTGCTTAATCAGGTGACCGCCGTCAATCTGTGCGAGATTGGTCATATTGAGATTACAGACCATTCTGCACCTCTTTCTAATCATCTACTAAGATGTCTTCCTTAATCTCCAATTTCCCAAAATCGCTGAATAAGCGGTCTATGTAGCCATTACCTCCTAAAGCCTTGTAGCTTTTGTGCAGACTTTCCACTAGGGAAAATTCGTCTTTTGAAGTGAACCCTCTACGAATAGCCCGTCGCATATCACGGTCAAGGCGCAATTTCATGGTATTTAGATGCGCCTCGTCGTGCACTTTTAGCTTTTCCTGTACTTCATCGATTTTGGAATTGCTATCTTTAGCGGTAGTCTGGACATCTTTGATCTGTTTCTTGACTTCGCTCAACTCTGAAATGATTTGGTCTGTCTGTTCCTTTGATTTCTTCGGCAATTTGTAGCTGAGCCAAGCTATAATAATCGGTGAAGCTGCTGATAGCACATTCATGAAGAAATGCTCTATTGATTGTAAGACGTCCATAAACACCTCGCTAGTTCGCCAAGTGGCTCAAACCACGTCGCTTCAATTCCTTGCGCACACGGTCTTTCCAGCGTTTATGTACCCATGAAAAGTCAACTGCTCCACGTTCCAGTAGGTTGATGTACATGTCGATTTTTGCTTGATCTAGTGTAATCTTACTCATTGCTGCTACCTCCATTGTCTTCACTAGGGCTCTCTTGGTTTGTCGTTTCAGAAATATCATCTTCTTTCTCGCTTTCTTTCTTATCTTCTACCGCTGGGGTTGGTTGTGCTTCTTCAGCTTGGTTTTCTGTGTCCGTAACCTGAGGGGTGTCCTCCTCTGCCTCCTCCTGATCAGACTCTCCTTGAGCTTCCAGCTCTTCCAATCGCGCTAAGATATCCTCAATATCCTGAGCATTCTGGAGATTGACCTTCTGCATGCCATCCATGAGCTGGTTGGCTCTCTCCAGCGCTTCCGTCGTCTTAGCCAGTTGTTCTTGGTTCTTGACAATGGCACTAGTCGGGTCAAGTTCAGTGCGAACCAATTCCAAAACCGCTTGGATAAGGGCGTCCTCACTATCCTGTGTGTGGTCACCTGGCAATTCGCACTGCTCATAAGAATAGCGCCCCTTGTTTTCCATCTTGATTGCGACAACTGTTACATTTTCCCCACCTTTCAAGTAGGGATTAATTGCTACTTCGTAATTCATTCCTTATTTCCTTTCATTTTCGCTTGCGTTTCGTCAAAAAGTTCTTTAAGCGCTGGGTCATATTCCAGCACCGCCTTAAAGGCCTGTAATTCAGCCAAAGCCAGCCTATGGTGTACATTTAAATGCGCATAGTTCAATTCGATATCAGCCAAACGGTCGACGAGCGACTCAGCGACTAGCTTGTCGATTGTGTGATTATCCATGTCTGTTCTCCATTTTTTCTATTTTTTGATTTAATTCTTGAATGGCCTTGATTAAGTAAGGAACTAAAGCGGTATAGTCTATATGTAGATAGCCATCTGGATTCTCAGGATCTCGTGAGACAATTCTTGGAACGATGGTTTCAGCCTCTTGAGCTATTAGACCAATCTCCTCATGTTTCTTACTTTCGATGAAATCAAATGCAACCATTCTTAATCTGTTGATTTTGTCCAAGGCTTTCACAGCTGTATCTGTGATGTTCTCTTTTAAGCGTCTGTCTGATTTTTGTTCCATCCAATACTTCACGCTACCACTACCGACCTGATTCCACCAAACAACCGCATTCCTTCCGCCTTTGGGATTCCAACCATCACCAAAGACGTCTTTACTTCCAAGTTCGATACCATTTAAAAACACAGGAGAACGAGAAAAAGTAGTATTCCCATAGAAGTTTGCTCTCGATGAATCCGAAAAGTCAACCCTACCGTGGAAATTTGCTCCGTTTCGGCAATGCATGTTTCCTAACGTTGTCACATACCAAGCATTGGGGCCAGGACTGTTCCAACTGTAACCCCAGTTCGCCCAAAATGCGGTATTTTCGCCATTGTAGCTTCCGCCTTCGCCGTTTCCCATGCCGACCGAGAATTGGTTGACACCAGAAATCCAGCGACCTCTTCCTTGAGCAAAACGACCAATTGTAAACCCTCCTATTTGACCCTGATAAGCTTCTAAGAAAGTCGAGCGATTCACAACTGATTCAATCTTAGTCGCAAAGATACGTTTAGAAGTTAGTTCTCCAATAAAGGCGTCGTTGGCAATAAGTTTTCGAATAAAGGCATGATCAAACTTTACCTTATCAGCTGTGACCGCTTCGGCAGCTAAAACAGCTGTCGTTACTGAACCTGATTCAAAATTAGCTGTCTTCAACTTATCAACCATGGCAGACTTGATGACTGCTCTGTCAATCAGGGTCTCGCCTGTTATATGGGGTAATTTCCCAGAAAGACGATTATGACCATTGGCTCCTAGATTGATACCCGAAATCAAATCACCTGCACTGTTGATGTTTTGAACCAACCAGGAGCCAGCTAGTTGAGTCATTTTTGTTTGCGTTGCTTCAAGCTTCTTATTCGCATCTGCGACTGCATCTTCTGGATGTGGTTGCCATGTTCTAGGTTTATAACCTTTGTACAAGTCAACTTCTGTAATATACAAATCAGCTGTTCCTGATGATGAGCCATTGTTCTCAAAACGAATGTAAGCATTATCCATTTCTTCGGAATTAAAAGTTACTGAGACATCTTCGCATCTAGAGGTAGATAGTTTCTTGCTGCTAACAACTTTCTTAAAGATTGTGAATCCATCGCTCTCGCCTGCTCTTCGTCCCAAAATATAAACATCATAGCTTGCTAGAGCACTGTTGTTAAATCCTCTAAAATTCAGTACATAGTCAGTATTTCGTTCAAGATTAAAACGGTGACTAGACAAAAAGTTTTTGTTTTTAGTTGCATTGCTTAAACGCATAAGGTCTTTCTGCCCGTTGTGATAAAAGCTATGCTTAACCAATCTTCCTAAATTTTGAGTTGAGACCCATTTATTCGTATCATTTTTAAAATCACTATTCTTAATGAGGTTAGGGCCGCTTACACTATATTTCCCAACCTCAACCTGAAACAGTTGATTGGTCAGAGCCATGCGAGCAACCTTATCCGCAATTCCATTTTCAGTATTGCCCAAAATCCGCTCGTAAAGTTCACTGGTTTCCTTAACACGCTGGAAGTCAGTAGTCTCTACCTTACCTGCCAGTTGATGGGATAGGTTCGCAATGTCCCTGGTCATATCCTGCTTATAAGTTGTTATTCGGCTTGAAATATCCCTAAATGTCCCGTCGGCAGATTGACGATAGCTAGCTATTTGGCTAGTTATTTCTCTATTCGCACTCGTTTTAACTCCTTCAATTCTCCGATGAATCCCCTCCACGTCTTCTTGATAGCTTGATTTCCCTACATAATCTCTGGATATCTGCTCACGAACTGCTCTTGCTTGTCTCGCGCTCTCCTCACGAGTATAGCGCTGTAAGCTTTCCTGTCTTTGACCATCTTGAGTAACATAGGCCTGAACAGCCGACAAATCCGTTCGCAATTCCTGCGCTGTTCGCTCAAAGCTAGCCTTAGCTTGTGTGATGAGACCATTGGTGTCTTCAAGCGCTGGACTCCAGTCTGTCGCTAGGGTACCTTTTTCAAGTTTAATCCTACGAATGAAAAGAGTTCCTCCGTATCCTAAATCTGAATTGAATAGGGTCATCTGTAGCTTGGATTCAGAGGGCGCATCCTCTTTAAAAAATACCGGACCTGTAAGCCTAAATCGCTGCCACTCCCTAGTCGCAGTGAACTTTGTTTGTCCCTCTATACCAAAGCCATTCCCACCATTATGCATCATGTGGAAAGGAAAAGAACCATCAACTTCATCGAGTTTATAATCAAACGAGAGAGTCCAAGTTGTCCCAATATCGGACTTTGAAAGATAGGGATCTAGATTATCAAACACAAAACCAAAACGAGACTGTTGAATTTTCTCGGAATCACGATAATAGTTCCGACCACCAACTTGCATATTTGAAAATTCTTCTCGCAATTTTCCAGCTTCAGTCACAACTAAGGTCTTATCTGCCTTGTCCTTGGTTGCGTTCAGGATTTCCTGGCGGATAGAGCCAGCCTGCACCTCAAATTCAGCCGTACTAAGCTTCTGATTTAGTTGACTCTGGGTATCTCTTTCTAACCTCCTCACAGACTGCCTAATATTCTCAGCAGTCACATTGAGGGAGCTGATATCCGCTTTGGTTCTGAGACCTTCAGTCAAACGCCTCACTCCAGCATCAAGCGCATCAGCGCGCTGATTAAAACGAGAGGTCATTGTTGAAATACGAGTAGAGCTCTCTTCTTGTATACGGTCTATCTGACTCGTCAGAGTCTCTGCTGTTTGCCTGACTTCTGATTTGTTAGCTTTCCCTTCCATTCTGTTCGTCAGTGCAGTTAGCCTGCCTTTAGTCGTCTCTTCATATCTTGCCTGAGAGCTTCTGACTCCAGCCAAGTCATTCTTTATCCGACCGAGAGCTTGAACTTGTTTGGAAATGTCAGTTTTAAGTTGCCTTTGCTTGGAGCTTATATCATTGGTAACTGTCTGCTTTAGAAGATTCAAATCACCCGACAAAGCCGTCTGAGCACTCCTAGTCTGCGACTTAAACGCTTCAAGTCTAGCAACAGAATCCAGCCCAATCTGCTTGGCTTCCTGAGCAAGAGAGCTACTTGCGCCAGCTTGTCTCAAAGCTTCCTCAGCCTTGCGCCTTGATTCTCGTAAAGGTTCATCATGAAAGCTATTGAAACGCTGATTGATAGTGTCAGACACTTCTTGCTTGACTTCTTC
>NZ_VMMS01000025.1:0-48396 GCF_013277315.1 Streptococcus sp. 2106 | reverse complement strand
CCACAGGTTGCTCAAAGCATGGTTTTGAGGTTGTAGATAGAACTGACGAAGTCAGTAACCATATATACGGCAAGGCGACGCTGACGTGGTTTGAAGAGATTTTCGAAGAGTAGCAAAATGGAAAAAGGAGTGAGTGAAGCACATCGCCTCCCCACTCCTTTTTCTGTTTTTAGGCTGTTTTTTCAACTTTCAAGATTTTTACATCATAGCTACCAACAGGCGTTTCAATGGTTGCTGTATCACCTGTTTTCTTGCCAATCAAGGCTTGTCCAATTGGGCTTTCATTTGAAACTTTACCTGCAAAGGCATCCGCACCCGCTGAACCTACGATAATATAAACTTCTTCTTCGTCCTCACCAATTTCTTGGATGGTGACTGTTTTACCAATCGCTACTTCGTCCTGGGCAACTGCGTCGCTATTGACGATTTCAGCATAGCGGATTTTTGTTTCTAAGCTAGAGATTTGTCCTTCGACAAAGGCTTGTTCATCCTTAGCTGCTTCGTACTCACTGTTTTCTGAAAGGTCACCGTATGAACGGGCAATCTTAATGCGTTCTACCACTTCTGGTCGACGAACCAATTTCAATTCTTCTAATTCTTTTTCAAGTTTTTCCTTTTCCTCAAGGGTCATAGGATATGTTTTTTCTGCCATTTTTCTCAACTTTCTTCTAATAATATTTTCTAAAGAAAATTATGTGAAGTATCACATAATTTTA
The DNA here is from genome assembly GCF_013277315.1 of Streptococcus sp. 2106. Lineage (NCBI taxonomy): Bacteria > Bacillati > Bacillota > Bacilli > Lactobacillales > Streptococcaceae > Streptococcus > Streptococcus sp. 2106. The sequence continues at coordinate 47,680 of NZ_VMMS01000025.1, read as the reverse complement.
GTTTGTTTGGTTTAATTTGCTGTTGACATGTTCAGCGACATTGCGATCGTGGTCTTCTTGATTATTAGCATAGTAGACCTTGCCTTCTGTGACATCTGCTACAAAGTAGAGGTTATCGCTCTTAGTTTGATTGATGCTTGACTCAATCGCATCCAGACTTGGACTATCGACTGGACCAGGCATGAGACCTACATTTTTATAAACATTATAAGGTGAATCAATGTTGGTATCAATCGCAACATCCTCAGCTAAGCTGATATTTTGCCCCAGTTTTCCTTGGGCATACAAGATTGCAATATTACTTTGAAGTGGCATATCACGATTCAAACGATTGTAGAATACACCTGCAATGAGCTTACGATCTTCTGTCTTGGCACCTTCTTTTTCGACCAAGGAAGCAATGGTCAACAACTCATTGACAGTCAAGTTTTTAGATTTGATAGTACTATAGTAAGGAGATAGGTTCTTATCCATAGCAGCTAACATCTCATCAATCAAGCTCTCAACAGTTGTGCTTTCCTTGATAGAATAAGTAGCTGGGAAAAGGTATCCTTCCAAACGATAACGCGCACCACTATCTTTTGCAAGCAAACTTTCCAATAAAGTAGGATATTTGGCTACTGCTTGACTGATAAACGTCTCATCTTGAACTTTTGCCAAGAAAGCCTCCGCTGTCAAAGACTCTTTGAAGTCACCTTCCAATTGACCCACAGCTTGTGCAATCTGATCCAAGGTATAACCTTCTGGAATTGTCAAAGTCGCAAGTACAGGTTCTTGCGGTTCATCTGTTCCACCTTTTTGCAACTCTTTGAGTAAGTCTTCTGTACTCATACTCTTTTGCAAATTGTAGTAACCCGCTTTCAAATCGGTATAATTTTTATACTTGGCATAAAAGCTAAAAATCAGACCATGCTTTACCAAACCAGCTTTTTCAAGCGTCGTACCGATTTCTTGAACGTTTGAACCTTCTGGAATTCCAACAGTCACATATTTCTTAGAATTAGCATCGATAGGTAATAAAGAATCTAGCACGTACTGGTAACCAAAGTAGCCACCTGCTGAGAGCAAGGCAAGGAATACAAGGAATGAAATCACAAAAGCTTTCACATGTGACTTCTTCTCTTTCTTAGACTTAACGGGTTTTGCTCCTTCTCTACGGCTACGACGTGGTGTATCGCTGATGATATCCACTGTTTCTGTAGCAGGCGTAGGTGTTTCTGGACCTGCTTGTTCTGCTTTTTTCTCTGCCGTCTTATAGGAAACAGCTACCCTTGTTGGGGTTTCATTGTATTCTCTTTCAAGTTTCTTAGGTCTAATAGGACCTGGTCCTGGTCTTGAACCACTTTCTTCCGCTGGAGAGGAAGGTACATCTTGACTTGGATGACTTGGAACACCAGGAGTTTCTCTTTGAATCTCATCTGCTGGAGAAGCTGGTACATCTTGACTTGGGTGAGTCGGCACGGTAGGAGCTTTTCTCATAATCTCCTCTACCGTTGACAAGGAATCAGCCATGAGTTCTTCAGCTGAAGGTTCATTTGCAGGAGTGCGAACTACTGCCTCATCTTCTTTCAGAACTTCATCATAGCCTTTTACTTTTTCTAAATCTCTCAGAATCTGCTCTTTAAAGCTTAATTTCTCTTCTTCTCTTGACTTTTCACTCAAAAGTTTTTCCTCCTTGTTGACAATCCATAATATTATATCTTAAAAGTCCAAGAAAAGCAACCTATGATGCTTTTCCTAGCTTATTTTTTCATTTCCCAGACCATATCATACCAGGTTTCCCCTGCAAAGGTTGACTGGGACTGGCCTTCGTTGACAAATCCACGCTTTTCATAGTAGGCAATAAGATAGTCATGACAGGTTAGATTAATGCCATCTCTCTCATATACAAGAGCAACTTCTTTCAAGGCTGTTAGCAATTTCTGACCCAGTCCGAGTCCCTGTGCCTCCTTGGCAATAGACAGACAGGTCACAGAGATATAGCCCCCCGGCCCATGGCTATGGTCTTCTATCTCTTCTGTAAAAGACTGGTCTTGCAGATGGCGATGGGGGCCAACTGGTCCTTCTATATAACCCATAATCCTACCCTCTTTTTCAGCAACCAGAAAAGAGGTCTGAATTTCTCGCAAATGTGCCTCAAAGACAGAGCGAGGAATGGCTTCTTCGACCGAAAAATTTTCAAATTCAAGTTCAACAATCCGATCCAAATCTTCTAATCTTGCTTTCCTGATTTTCATTGTGCCTCCAGATAATAGGGATTAAACCAAATCATACTAAAACCCTGGCTAGTTTCATAAAGGGAAGTTTCTTCATCAATAAAACCGTTCATTTCAAAATAGGAAAGCAGCTCATCAGGACTCTCCAAACAAATCCCTTTGTAATCCAGCTCAACTGCCACCTCTTTCAAAGCCGCAAGAAGAAGTGTTCCCAATCCTTGTCTCTGATAGTCAGACTCAATGACTAAAGAATCTACTTTTAGACATTGCGGATTGTCTGACTGAGGACTTGATAGAATATAGCCTAAAAGTTGGTTTTCATCCCTAGCTAGAAGAAAGGTATCCGCACACTTACGGATACTTTCTTCTAAGATATGGGAAGGTTGCTGCTTTTCAGCTGGAAAAGACGAGGCCTGAAGTGCCTCTATCTCAGGCAAATCAGACTTGCTTGCCTGAATAATCTTAATTGGAATTTCCATGGGAGCATCCTATTGAACATTGCTTGTCAAGTTAGACAAGAGTCGCTCAAATGAGTATTCATAGGTTTGGATATCTCCTGCTCCCATAAAGACGTAAACAGCATTGTCATGGTCTAGGAGAGGAGAAACATTTTCAACAGTAATGACTTGGTGTTTCTTGTTGATTTTATTAGCTAGGTCTTCTACCTTAACATCACCATGGTCTACCTCACGAGCAGATCCATAAATTTGGGCTAGGTAAACAGCATCCGCTTGGTTTAAAGCGTGGGCAAAGTCATCTAACAAGGCAATGGTTCTTGTAAAGGTATGCGGTTGGAAGACCGCTACAATTTCCTTGCTTGGGTATTTCTGACGAGCCGCATCCAAGGTCGCAATAATTTCTGTTGGATGGTGGGCAAAGTCATCGATAATCACTGTGTCATTGACAATTTTCTCAGTGAAACGACGCTTAACACCGGCAAATGTTTTCAAGTGCTCACGCACCAAGTTCAAATCAAATCCTGCTGTGTAAAGAAGACCAATAACGGCTGTCGCATTCATGATATTGTGACGACCAAAAGTTGGGATGTGGAATTGACCCAAGTCTTGTCCACGGAAATGAACGGTGAAGGTTGAACCAGTTGTTGAACGAAGAAGCTCACTAGCTACAAAGTCATTGCCCTCAGCTTCAAAACCATAATAATAAATCGGAGCATTAGCCGTAATCTTACGCAATTCTGCATCTTCACCATAGACAAAAAGACCCTTGGTAATTTGTTTGGCATAGTCGTTAAAGGCATTGAAAACATCCTCGAGACTTGTGAAATAGTCTGGATGGTCAAAGTCAATGTTGGTAATAATAGAGTATTCTGGGTGATAAGGCATAAAGTGGCGCTCATATTCGTCAGATTCAAAGACAAAATATTTGGCATTGGCCGAACCACGACCGGTCCCATCCCCAATCAAGAAGCTGGTATCTGTAATGTGAGACAAGACGTGTGACAACATACCTGTCGTTGAAGTTTTTCCATGCGCTCCTGCTACTCCCATGCTGACAAAGTCACGCATAAAGCTACCTAGAAATTCATGGTAACGTTTGTAGCTGATACCATTTTGGTCCGCATAGGCAATTTCGACGTTGTTATCTGGACGAAAGGCATTTCCAGCGATAATTTCCATATCACCGTCTAGGTTCTTTTCATCAAAAGGAAGAATAGTAATCCCTGCCTGCTCAAGACCACGTTGGGTAAAGTAGTATTTTTCAACATCTGATCCCTGTACCTTGTGCCCCATTTGGTGCAACATCAAGGCCAAGGCACTCATCCCTGATCCCTTAATCCCGATAAAATGATATGTCTTTGGCATGTTTTCTCCCCTATTCTGTCATTCTGGTCAGATTCAACTCTTGGGCAACCCGACGTTCTTGTTCTGTTTGTTTACTTTTTTTATTGTAGATTTGGCTCTTCTTTAGAAAATCATAGTTGTTTTTCTTTGGGCCTGAAGTTTCTTTTGTCTCAGCTTGAGTCGAAATATTGCTAACTTCTTCCGCCAAGATGTAATGAGACTGGGTCAATTTTTGACTATATTTGACAAATTCACCAGGATTTTCTTTTTGGAAAGGCGCTGTCGGTTGATTGCCCTGTCTAACAAGGCCTGATTTAGAATGACGTCTCGCACGGCTGAAATCCTGAGTTAGATAGTTAGCAGAGCGTTTCTTTTTCAAGTCCGCACGCGCTTCTTCACGCGCCACCTCAGCATAACTCTTTCCTTCTTTTTTAACCCCTAAAGGAGCCTTTTTAGGTTTCTCTACTTGCTTTTCAATCGGTTTTACTGGCGCCTCTTCAGTAATAGGAGCCCATTCTAAATAATTTTTATCTCGATACTCACCCTTGATATTACTGATCAGATCAGACTCATCATACAAGTTCATGACTGGCATTTCAGTCAACATGACCTCGTCATCTGACACCAATGGAAATCGTTCTTGTTTCATTTTCTATTTCCTTTCAACACTTCATTATAGCGTATTGTCTTGATTTTTCAAGTACTGGCTTCAGAAATTCCCAAAATTTCTCTAATTTCTGCTAGGGTCAGACTGCCACGTGACTCTGTGCCATCCAATACTTGTGACACCAGATGTTTCTTCTGTTCTTGGAGTTCCTGAATTTTTTCTTCAATAGTTCCCTGGGTTACCAAGCGATAGACCTCAACCGTTTCTTCCTGACCCATCCGATGGGCACGGCCAATGGCTTGCGCTTCCACCGCGGGATTCCACCAAAGGTCAACCAAGATAACGGTATCAGCACCTGTCAGGTTCAGTCCGACACCACCAGCCTTGAGGGAAATCAGAAAGGCATCTCTTTCCCCTTGGTTAAAGGCCTTGGTCATGTCTTGTCTTTCCTTGGCTGGAGTTGAACCCGTAATTTTAAAAGATGTCAAGCCCAAGTCTGGAAGTTCTTGTTCAATTTTTTCCAACATTCCCTTGAACTGAGAGAAAATCAAGACACGGTGTCCGCCGTCTGCCACCTGTACCAGTAGGTCTCGGAGACTATCTAGTTTACCGCTGGCTCCCTGATAATCTTCCATAAAGAGGGCAGGGGTATCACAGATTTGGCGCAAGCGCATCAGACCAGATAAAATTTCCACACGACTTCGCTGAAATTCCTGTTCTGACACTTGAGCCAGATGGTCTCGCATCTGTTGTAACTGGGCAAGGTAAATAGCCTTTTGCTGGTCTTCCAGTTCATTTTTATAAACCACCTCAATCAAGTCTGGCAATTCAGTCAGAACTTCTTCTTTCTTGCGTCGCATCACGAAAGGCTTGATAAACTGAGCCACTCGCTCTGCTGGCAATTTCATAAATTCTTTCTTGCTTGGCAAAAGTCCGGGCATGACGATTTGGAAAATAGACCACAACTCACCCAGATGGTTTTCAATCGGAGTTCCTGACAAGGCAAAGACCGACGGCACCACAAATTGTCTCAAGGTCTGGGCAATCTTGGTCTGGGCATTTTTCATGACCTGAGCCTCATCTAAGAAAAGGAAGTCAAAGGCCATCCCCTGATAAAACTCACTGTCCTGACGGAAGGTGGCATAGCTAGTCACATAGATTTGATGGCTCTCGGCAAGAATCTCCTCACGACTTGCTTTCAAACCATGAACAACAGCCACATCCAACTGTGGAGCAAATTTCTGAAACTCATCTGCCCAGTTGTAAATCAAACCTGACGGAGCGAGAATCAAAACCCGACTTTCTTTTGTCACTTGACTAGTCAAAAAAGCAATGGTCTGAAGGGTTTTCCCAAGTCCCATATCATCAGCCAAAATCCCACCAAAACCATAATGATGGAGCATCTGCAACCAGCCAATTCCCTTTTCCTGATAATCTCGCAAGTCAGCCTGAACCTGAGTTGCTTGCAAAGGAAAGTCCTCTGGATGCGTCAAATCCTGTGCCAGATTCTGGAATTCTTGTGAAAAAGAAACACGGTCTCGCCCTTCAAAGAGATGAGCTAAACTGTAGGTCAAGGATTTCCGAGCCTGCAAGGTCCCATCTTTTAATTCAAATTGCCCCAGTTCCTGTAGATTTTGGCGAATTTTCTTGGTTTCTTCATCGAAAAAGTAGACTTGATTGGACGAATCAATATAAAAATCTTGATTGGCAACCAAGGCCTGCATGGCTTGGTCGATTTCCTCCTGGGCAATATCTTGAAAATCAAACTGGATTTCCAAGAGACCTCCCTTGGAGGCAATCTGCACCTGAGGACTCGCTAGGCTATAAAGCTCTTCTAGTTTATCTGATAGGTCAACATGCCCGAGTTTTTCAAAGACTGGAATGATATCATGAAAAAAATGATAGACAGACTCCGCTTTTAAGGCCTGACGCCAAGATTGAAAATCGGCTTCAAAGCCCGCAGCCAAACAGACTTGGAAAATTCTTTCTTCTAAGTCCGCGTCACTTGAAAATGGTAATTCTTCTAGCTCTTGTCGGCTAGATACCTGTCTATTTCCATAATCAAACTGAATTTCTAAACGAATCCGATTATCCTCTTCCCTGTCAAAGTAAAAAGAGGGCGCAAAAGTTTTGATTTGTAGCCGTTCTGGAGCTGAAACGGTGCCCATCTGGATAAAAAGAGTCAGACAGGAGGCCAATTTGTCTCGATCACTGCTATCAAATTGCAGGTATTTCTTTCCTTGTTGACCCACAGGTAACACTTTAATTTCCTTGAGAAGACGCATCTGCTGGTCTGTTAAAAAATAAACCTGACCTTTATGGAAAAGTACTGCTCCCTGATAAAAGACATTGACCCTAGGACTCTCACTGATTTCCATTTCAAAATAGTCCGAGTATTCTGTTACTGTAAAGGCAAATAGATTGGCATCAGCATGCATATCCTGAAAAAGCAGGGTTTGGTAGCTATCCACTTGATGGTCAAATTGAAAATGGGGCAAGGCCATCAGTAAATTCACACCCTGCTCAAAAAAGGTCAGAGGGAAAAAGAGGTGCCGACCTTGGTTTTGGAAAAAGAGGTCTGGAACCAGCCCTTCCTCCGTTAGTCCGTGCAAGAAAGTCAAAAGTTCTTGGCTGGCATCATCAAAAGCTTCCCAAGAAAGAGACTCCTCATAAATCTTGCCAATCATATACGACTTTCTCTGCTCGACAATCCTTAAAAAAAGTGGAATATCCCGAATGACATAGTATTTTTGGCTATTGATTTGGCCGATTCTCAGAGTCCACAAGATATGATTGGTTCCTGCTTCCACCTGACCCACAGCTGATAACTCATAGGCGCATTCTGATTTTGGAGATAAAATTCGATCCAAAAACTTGCCACCCAAGGTCACCTTGGTTTCAACGGCCTCTTTTTCTTCATGACCTTCTTCCAGACTCCACAAGATTTCCTGACCACGCTCATCATTTTTCAGAAAATGCTCTAGCGCTGCCAAATGCACACAGTAGCCCCTCTTTTGAAAAAAATTACAGGCACAAAAAACCAAATCATCCTCTAAACTATAGCGCAGTTCTTCTTCTGCAACGCGAGCATAGAGCCGATTGTTCTTTTCCTTGATGATATCAACCTTACCAGTTTCATAAAGGGCAACACCTTCGATACGAACTTTCCCCGGAATCAATTTAGCCATATTTTCACCTTTACCTTATCTTTTTATTATACCATATTTTCGCCTATGAAAATAGCCTTCTAGGAAGACTTTTCTCCTAGAAGGATGGATTTTTAACGTTTGGCAAAAGTAGCCACAATCCGCTGACAGACTTCTTGCAACAGAGATTTGGGCATGGCTATATTGATGCGGGCATGGAGACTTCCTTCCTCTCCAAAATCCAAACCACGGTTAAGGATAACCTTGGCTTCATTTCTCAACAACTCTTGCAATGTTTCATCAGTCAGGTCATAGGCTGAAAAGTCAAGCCAAATCAAGTAGGTACCTTGCGGTTTCATGACCTTGATTTTAGTCTCTTTTCCAAATAGATCCACCACATAATTGATGTGATCTTCAAAGACTTGCTTGAGTTCCTCTAGCCAATCTTTACCGTATCGATAGGCAGCTTCTGTCGCCAAATAACCCAAGCCTGAAATTTCATGCTGATTATTGGCCAACAGGCGTTTCTGGAAAGCCAGTCTCAACTTAGGATTTTCAATGACTGCATAGGAATTTTTTGTCCCAGCAATATTAAATGTTTTAGTGGCACTGCTCAAGACGATAGCAAAATTTTTGAAGGCAGGATTGATGGTATTGAAAGACTGGTGTTTGTGACCAAAGAGGGTCAAATCTTGGTGAATCTCATCTGAAACTAACAAAACACCGTGTTTTTGGCAGAGTTGGCCAATCTTCTCCAACACTTCTTTTTCCCAAACACGTCCACCAGGATTGTGAGGGTTGCAAAGAATATAGAGTTTAACCTCCTCTTCCACCAAATCCTTTTCAAGTTGGTCAAAGTCAATCTCAAACAGACCATCCTTTTCCACTAAGGAATTAGTAATCAATCTACGATTGTTCAACTTGACACTGCGAGCAAAGGGTGGGTAGACAGGCGTGTTAATTAAAACCGCCTCGCCTTCTTTTGTAAAGGTTTGAATAGCTGTTGAGATGGCTGGTACCACACCCTCGATAAAAACAAGAGCCTCTTTGTCAAAGTTGTAACCGTATTGTGTAGCTTCCCACTTTTGAACTTCCTTAATTAAGTCTTCACTGGCATAGGTATAACCATAAACCAGTTGGTCTGCGTAAGTTTGCACGGCTTGGCGGATTTCAGGCAAGACCACAAAGTCCATATCCGCTATCCAAGCTGGTAGAACTTCACTATCCGTTTCTGTTTCTTTCCATTTATAGGTATGGTGCCCTAAACGGTTGGGCAGGCTTGTAAAATCATATTTTCCCATCTTTGTCTTATCCTTCTAAAGCTTGGCGCAAATCTGCAATCAAATCTCTAGCATCCTCAATCCCAATAGACAAACGCAAGAGGTCATCTGTCAAACCATAAGAATGGCGTACTTCTGCTGGAATATCAGCATGAGTTTGAGTCGTTGGATAAGTAATAAGACTTTCCACTCCACCCAAACTTTCCGCAAAAGAGAAGACCTTGAGACTGTTCAAAATATGAGGAATGCGTGTTTCATCGGCTACTTTAAAGGAAATCATGCCTCCACGACCAGTGTAGAGAACTTCCTTAACTGCTGGAGAATCCTTCAAAAAGGCAACCACTTCTTGGGCGTTAGCTGTTGAACGCTCCATACGAAGAGACAAGGTCTTGAGACCACGAAGCAACTGGTAGCTGTCAAATGGGGACAAGACTGCCCCTGTTGTATTGAGATTGTAAAAAAGCTTCTCGTATAGTTCTAAACTATTGGTCACAACCACTCCAGCTAAGACATCATTGTGGCCTGCTAGATACTTGGTTGCTGAATGGAGAACGATATCTGCTCCATCTTCAATCGGACATTGGTAGATAGGGCTATAGAAGGTATTGTCCACCACCACTTTGGCACCCTTAGCATGAGCCAATTTTGCTAGTTTTTCGATATCAAATTCCAACATTAAGGGATTGGTTGGGGTTTCGATATAGAGAACATCCACATCCTTTTCTAACTCGGCAATCAACTCTTCTTCTGTATTGGCATAGGTAAAATGGAAACGACCTTCCTGCTCCACTTGGTTAAACCAGCGAAAAGAACCACCGTAAAGATCACGCACTGCCAAGACCTTACTTCCTACTGGAAAGACGCTAAAGGCCAGTACAATAGCTGACATCCCTGAGCTAGTCGCTAGGGCATAGTCTGCTGACTCAATAGCCGCCAAGACTTCCTCAGCCTTACTACGAGTTGGATTTTTAGTGCGCGTATAGTCAAACCCAGTAGATCGACCAAACTCTGGATGCTGATAGGTCGTTGAAAAATGGAGCGGTGTCACCAATGCACCTGTCGCTTCATCTGACTTAATGCCCGCCTGGGCCAAAATTGTGTTAATGTGTAATTCCTTGCTCATACAATACCTCCAAATCTATAGTAACTATTGTACCACTTATTTTCATCAACTCATTTTCTTCTTTTCAAGAGCTAGCTATAGTTTCAAACTATATAAAAAGGGAGTTTTTCCTGCTCCCTTTAATAGACTATAAAATGGTGAATCTCAAAAGACACCTTCACTCTATCATTTGCTCCTGCACAAAACGAGCATAACGCTCATGATTTTCCAGTAGTTCCTTATGAGTTCCTGAGCCAGTGATTTTCCCCTCCTCTAAGAAGAAAATACAATCCACATCTTTTACCGTTGACAAACGATGCGCTATAATCACAACTGTCTTCTCCTTTAGTACAGAATAGAGGCTACTGATAATCGCATACTCAGAATCCGCATCAAGATTAGCAGTGGCTTCATCAAATATAAGAATTTCAGCATCTTTTAAGTAGGCTCTAGCTATTTGAAGTCTTTGGCTTTGTCCCCCTGACAAGAGTCGTCCGCGTTCACCAACCTCAGTATCTAGTCCCTCTTTCATGGAGCGAATCTCATCACCTAGTGATACTAAGTCTAGCACTTTCATCAATTCATCATCAGTTACTAAGCGATTCAAACCGAGACAAAGATTGTCACGAATACTGCCAGATAAGACTGCATTATTTTGTGAAACCCAAGCGATTTTACTTCTCCATTCTTTTAAGTTAAAATCATATATACTTGATTGCTCCATTAGAATATCTCCTGAAAGCGGTTTATAAAACCGCTCTAACAAACGCACAATCGTTGATTTTCCTGATCCAGATGGTCCAACAAAAGCAATTTTTTGCCCCTTGAAAATTGAAAAAGTAATATCCTTTAAGACAGGTCGATTTTCATCATAACCAAAATAGACATGGTTAAAATTCAACCCTTGTCCTGATACCGATTTTCCTCCCTCAAATTTTTCTTTAGGAACTGCAAGCAAGTTCTCCAGTGCAACTGAAGATCCCTTACTCCTAGAATAAACAGTTACAAAATTAGCTATATTACTAATAGGATTAAGTAATTGAAAGAGGTAAATCAAAAACGAAACCAAGGTTCCCACAGATATATATCCTGCGCTGACCCGATAACCCCCATAGGTTAGCATCACAGCTATAGTCGCAAAGATAAATAAGAGAGCAAACGGGGTCTCAAAAGAAGTAATCCTATCTGATTTCAGTGAATTGTTTTGTACCCTTTCAATACAATTATCCAAAACATCCTGTACACTTTTCTCTGCTTGGTTAGTCTTAATTAATTCATGTTCTTGAATCTTTTCAGTCAATTGCCCTGTTAAAAATCCGATTTCCTCCTGTAAACGACGACTATACTTTTCACTGATATTGGAAAGGGGCAAGATAATAAACATCATACAAGGAAGAGTGATGAATAAAAGTAGAGAAAGATTCCAATCAAGACTAAATAAGACTATGATGGAACCAAGTACCATAACTAAACTCAAAATAATATTTGGGAAAGTCGTAATTAAAAACTCACGAATGACACTCGTGTCATTGACAATGGCAGAAGTCAACTCCCCACTTTGGCTCTTATCAAAGAAGGATTTCTCTGCATAAATCAACCCCTCTATCACTTTTTTCCTGATTTTTGCTATCTTTTTTTCACCCGATTGACTAAACAGATAGTAACCAATAGAAGAAAACAAGGCTTGACCAATAAAAATCAAAAACGATTGAAATACTTTGGAACCTATATTTTCAATAGAACTCCCATCTATTAAACCCTTTAAGATAAGGGGAAGCAACAAAGCAAGTAGACTAGACAGAACAAGTAAGAAACTCCCCATAATCACCTTAGTATCTACTCTTAATAATTTTAATTTCATAAATACTCCTTATAATAGCTCTATGAGACGATTTCGAAATAGTTTTACTTCTCCACCTACCCTTTCATAAATAACTAATAATTTTTCTACCGTCTTAATATTTTCATAAAAAAGATGTATCAAAATATAAACAGCGATAATTTCTTTATAAGTTTTCAATTTTTCTATCCTATAAGAATATTCTTCTGAATCGTTCTTCATCTTTTCATATAGCAAATCAATGCTTTCAACGGTTATATTTTGTAACAATTCTAAAGCCCTATCAGGCTTTACTTCTGTTGCTTTTGATAAGAAAAGCTCAGAATAGTTCATATTATTTTTTATAAGTTTATTTAATATATTTGCTACAAGAGTCGTATGATATACCTTTGGAAAAAAATCTTCTATCTTATCTAGTAAAGGTCTATCCTCATCATATATAAAAAAACCATTGTCAACCTGAGAATTAGCTAATATAGACACTGATATTTCTAAAATATAGTCAGAAATTGGAATATTCAATATAGACAAACAGCACATCAACTCCATAATAACATCTATATCTTTTCGTTTAATAGAAATCAGTAATGAGAGTTCTAAAATAGAAGACAACTTATTTTGATCAATATTTTCAAAAATACTTTTATCTTTTGAAAAAATAGAAGTATAGAATATATCATGTGTGATAGCATATAAATGTTCACGACTTAATAAAATATCCAATGGAATATCTCCCAATAACAATTGGTGCAGAAAACCGCTATTGAATAAATTTAAAATTTTTAATCTATATTCTCTACTATTTCGATAATCCTTTAAAGACATTAAGGCTAGATACTCTATCTTACGATAATATATCTCATCGCTATTCATTAAATTATTTAATGACTGATACTGACTGTTGTAAAACTTTAACAGTATGTCTACAGATTTCATATCAACTCTATCTCCATATAAAGTCATTTGATGATACTCTAATAGAGATTTTTTATTTTTATAAAAATAAGGTAGATGATTGTCAATCCAATCCTCCACCTTATTTAATGATAGGAAAAACCTATCCATCCCTGTTACCATTCTAGGGACATAACATCAAAAATATCGCCAGTCATTTCATCTTCTAAATCCTTAAAGTATATAAAAACATGTGTAGTATCTTTATAAATACGTACTGGTCGAGTTTCCTCAATAATTACTTTAGTGTTTTCAGAAAATTTATTAAACAATGATTTCATTAGCTTCTTCCTTTCGATATATTATTCTTTTATCCTTATTTGACATGTTTTGCCAATTCTTCTTGGGCTTTTTTATTGGATTCTTCTTTTTCTTTCAGCCATTTTTCTTTAGCTTTTTCATATTCGTCTGTTGTGACTGTCTTATCTTGTACTTTAAGGTATTTATAGGATTCAACCCCTTTATTACCAGCCAATGAATAAGGTGCTGAGAAAGGAACTGTTTTTCTCAAGCTAGGCGTTCCACCTAATGAAACATTTGGAATCGCTAGAGAACTATCTATCAACCATGCTTGAATATCAGCATATTTCTCATAACGTTTGGCTGGGTCTTGCTCCTTATTAGCCTCTTCCAACATTTGAGTATAAGTGTCAAGTCCAACTGCCTTAGCCTTGTCATTGGCTTCACCAGGGTCGAGTCCAAGATTTTGTAGAACCCCACCATTCTTGACACTAAAGATATCAAGATAGGTTGATGGATCTAAGTAGTCAGGACTCCAACCACCATTGTAAAGGTCGTAGTCTTTCTGAGTAGCAGTCTGAGCAAGGTAACTTGAGTTATCATAGTCCTCTGTTGATAACTGTTGGATATCAATAACGACGTTCTCCGTACCTAAAGCTGCTTCAATAGATTGCTTCATAGAGCTTACTTCTTGAATCCCCTTCTTAGAAGCTTGGTCAACTGTCGCATCCAAATGAATAGGGAATTGAACTCCCTTAGCTTCTAGCTCTTTCTTGGCCTCAGCAAATTTAGTCTTGGCTTTCTCAGGATTGTAATAAGGGTCTTGACCATCCGCAAAGTTGATACCTTGCCATTCCTTACCATAATTGACCATCTTAGAGGCTACTACTTCACCAAAGTCTTTTCCCTTGATACTTACAAAGGTTGGAGGAACAACCAAGTTACGCAAAATCTTAGTCGCTCCGTCTTCTCCCTGAGTTTGAGCCCCATAGGCTGTACGATCATAGGCAAAGTTAATAGCTTGACGGAAGTTTTTATTAAGAACTGCTTCCTGAGTTGATTTCTTTTCAATGTCGGTCGTCTTAGAAGTAAATTTATAAGCTTGTCTATCTAGGTTAAAATTCCAGTAATAAGACGTAGCAGTCTGCATACTGTAGATGATATCATCTTTGTATTTTTCTTTAATCCCTTCAAAACTTGAACTATTTGGATAGAGACGAGCGTAGCTATAGGCTCCGTCTGTAAAGTTACGAACAAGAGCATCTTGGTCACTACCATCATAGTAGGTCAATTTAACATCATCTACAAAGACATTCTTAGCATCCCAGTAGTTAGGATTTTTCTTGTATTCGATGACAGATTTTGAAACAAAAGCTTTCATCAAGAAAGGTCCACTGTACAAAATATTAGCAGGGTCTACCTTGCCAAAATCATCCCCTTTTGATTTTAGGAAATCCGCATTGACTGGGAAAAGAATGGTTGATGTCGTTTTTGAGTTCCAGTAAGGTTCTGGTCGAGCCAAGGTGTATTGAACCGTTTGGTCATCAAGAGCCTTGACACCGACAGTTGAAAAGTCGCTTGTTTTACCAGTGATATAGTCATCCAAACCTGCAACAGAGTCCTGCACTAGATACAAGGCTTCTGATTTTTTATCAGCCGCATATTGCAAACCTGTCACAAAATCTTGGGCAGTTACAGGAGCATATTCTTCTCCCTCAGAAGTAAACCACTTGGCATCCTTACGAAGTTTGTAGGTATAGGTCAAACCGTCCTTAGAAACACTCCAATCCTCTGCCAAGGATGGCACATAGTTCCCATATTGGTCATTTTCCATGAGACCATCTACCAGGTTGGTCACAATATCATTTGTTGTTGCGCGGTTTTCTGCTAGATAGTTCAAACTAGATGGATCACTTGAATAAACATAGTTATAGGTTTTTGATCCTGTGCTAGAATTTCCACACGCGCTCAATAAAATTCCTGTACCCAGGACAAGACCTGCCAAGGTTAGATATTTGCTCTTAGACTTTTTCATTTCCAGAACCTCCTGCTTTAAAGATTTGTTTTATTATACAACGTTTAGTTTGTTTAGTCAATGATTTTGTCCAAAAAAATCGAAGAAGGCCTCATCTTCTACTCTTAAAAGATAATTTTAGCTGTTTTGACGCTAAAAAAAAGGAATAAGTTTCAAGTTCTCCTAAAAGATTGTTCAACTTATTCCTTTTATTTATAAATGCTATCTTAAGAAAACTTAAATTTTGCTCGCAACTGGGCAGCTTTGGCCTGTCCAATAACCTTATCTAAGAGACGAGTATAGAGACTCATGAATCCGTAGAGTCCACCCCCCATGGCACCGACAAGAGCTACATAAAAGAAGCTCCACAAACGTCCACTTGGTTGGAAAACAAATCCTAACAGCCACTGGATGGTTCCTATTAACAGAAACATGACTAGGGTCAGCAAACTGATTAAAATGATTCGCTTCACAATCACCTTGCGCTTAACACCCGTTACTTTACAAATATCCCGATACATCAAGACGTTAGGAATGATAAGAGCGATGGTTGTTGAAATCAAGGGACCATAACTGTGGAAAAGGGCGATGGTAGGCAGTTGCAAGACCAGCTTGGCAATAGAACCATAGATAAAATAGAGAACGGCCTTGCGGTTGCGGAACATGGCTTGAAGCATGGGGGACAAGACCATGTACAAGCCTAAAATAATAGACTGCAAAACTGCAAAGACAAATAAGCCCATAGCCAAACTGTCTGGCTTGCCATAGAAGACTGTATAAAGAGGTTCTCCTACCATAACCACTCCAACCGTTGCTGGTAGCAAGAACATAAAGAGTAGGGTGAGACTGTCCTGAACGAGACGAGAAGCTGCCTTCAAGTCCCCCTTGACATAGTTTTCCGTCAAAAGTGGCAAACCAACACTCCCAATCGAAACCCCAACAGAAATCAAAATCATCGTGATTTTATTAGGATTGGCTGAGAAATAAGAAAACATGACAACCAAGTCCTCATTGCTGTAGTTGGTAAACCAGCTCATACTATTGATAAAGGTCAGCTGGTCCAAAATCTGGAAGAGCTGGATGGCAGACCCTGTCAGGATAAAAGGAATGGCTTCCTTAATGGTATCAACCAAAAGACGCTTACTGTTAATCTTATCTCCTGTTTCAAAAACTCTTTTGAGTGAACCTTCTTGGGCAAGGAAATAAATCAAGACTGCAAAACTGGCGACCATGCCGACAAAGGCAGCAAAAGTGGATTGAGTAACGGCTGCTAGGTAATCTCCTGAACCAAGTTTCATAATGATAAAGGTTGCTAAGAGCATCCAGATAACACGAATGACCTGCTCAGCAATTTGACTCATAGCATAAGGTTTGAGGTTATTCATCCCTTGGAAAAATCCTCGGATAACACTCATAGACGGGAAAATCAAGACTCCCCAAGCCAAGCTTTGCATGATTGGGATCAAGTCTTTGCCCACGCCAGACAAGTCTGCTAGCCAAGGAGCAAAGAGATACAAGACTAAAGCAAAAACCAGGCCTAGTCCTGTCATAAAGCCTAAAAAGCTCCGAATCAGGGCAAAGCTATGCTCCTCTTCTCGCATGGTATTATACTTGGCAACTTGCTTGGCCACCGCAACTGGAATCCCTGCTGTTGAAACCAGCAAGAACCAGGCATAGATATTATACCCCATGGTAAAGAGACCATTGGCCGTAGCCGCATAAGACCCCATCCAGATGTACCAAGGGATAATGTAAATAGCCCCAAGCAGGCGACTGATAAAGTTACTAGCCGTTAACCAAGCAGTCCCCCGTAACATCTGGGCCTGCTGGTGATTGTTTTCGTGCGACATAGATTCCTCATTCAATTTTGATAACTAGGAAAAACTCCCTATCTTCCATTATAAACTTTTCCTTGTTACTTGTAAATTTGCGACTTTCGGTTTACAATAGAAAGTATGATTAAGATTGAAACCGTATTAGATATATTAAAGAAAGATGGTCTCTTCCGCGAGACTATCGACCAAGGACATTATCACTACAACTACAGCCATGTCGTATTTGACACTATCTGCTATGACAGCCGTAAGGCTAAAGAAAAGAGCCTCTTTTTCGTCAAGGGTGCTGCCTTTAAGAAGGAATTTCTGCTTTCAGCTATCTCTCAAGGTCTCGATTGGTATGTGGCTGAAAAGGACTATGAGGTTGGTATTCCTGCCATTATCGTCAGCGACATTAAGAAAGCCATGAGTTTGATTTCTATGGAATTTTATGGAAATCCACAGGAAAAACTCAAACTCCTCGCCTTTACTGGAACCAAGGGTAAGACAACAGCAGCCTATTTCGCCTATAACATCTTATCTCAAGGGCATCGACCTGCTATGTTGTCGACCATGAACACAACTCTTGATGGTAAAACTTTCTTTAAGTCAGCGTTGACAACCCCTGAGAGTATTGACCTCTTTGACATGATGGCTCAGGCTGTGCAAAATGACCGCACCCACCTCATCATGGAGGTATCTAGTCAAGCCTATCTGGTCAAACGTGTCTATGGTCTAACCTTTGATGTGGGAGTTTTCCTCAATATCAGCCCAGACCATATCGGCCCGATTGAACACCCTAGCTTTGAAGACTACTTCTACCACAAACGTCTCTTGATGGAAAATAGCCGAGCAGTCATCATTAATAGTGACATGGATCACTTTTCTGTCTTGAAAGAACAAGTGGCAGATCAAGACCATGATTTCTATGGTAGCCAATCAAATAATCAAATCGAGAATTCCAAAGCCTTTAGCTTCTCAGCTACGGGGAAACTCGCTGGAGATTATGATATCCAACTCATTGGGCACTTCAACCAAGAAAATGCCGTTGCTGCTGGACTTGCTTGTCTCCGTCTCGGAGCTAGTCTTGAGGACATCAAAAAAGGAATTGCTGCAACCCGCGTTCCTGGTCGTATGGAAGTCCTGACTCAGAAAAATGGAGCTAAGGTCTTCATCGACTACGCCCACAACGGTGACAGTCTGAAAAAACTCATCAATGTGGTTGAAACTCATCAAACCGGAAAAATTGCTCTGGTTTTGGGTTCAACAGGAAACAAGGGAGAAAGTCGCCGTAAGGACTTTGGCCTCCTCCTCAATCAACATCCTGAGATTCAAGTCTTTTTGACTGCTGATGACCCCAACTATGAGGACCCAATGGCCATTGCAGATGAAATTAGTAGCTATATCAATCATCCTGTTGAAAAAATTGCGGATCGCCAAGAAGCCATCAAGGCAGCTATGGCTATCACAAATCACGAATTAGATGCTGTGATTATCACTGGTAAGGGAGCCGATTGCTACCAAATCGTCCAAGGCAAGAAAGAAGCCTATCCTGGAGATGCAGCTGTCGCAGAAAATTATTTATAAGAATAGAAAAAATCAAGGGAAAATGAAACCCTTGATTTTTTCTATCTTTATTTAAAAGCGTTTTTCAAACCTTCAACGGCACCTTCTACAGCACCTTTAGCGTCTTCTACAACGTCTTTTGCCTTAGCAACTGTTTTTTCAACAGCTCCTTCAAGTTCTGTCTTGCTGTCTCCAGTAACTTTACCAAAACCTTCTTTGACAGCGCCTGTTGCTTGTTCCAATTTGTTTTCAAGTGACATATGATTGTCTCCTTTAATTTTATTCCGATATGTGTTATCGGTTACATTAGTATAAACTTATCGATAGATAAAGTCAAACAATGTGCTCAGAAAAAGCAATCACACTAAATAGAAAGTTAATCTTTCCTTATCAAAATCGATAGCCAACTCATACTTTCCATCTTCATTTTGGACAATATAACCTAGGACAATTAAACTGTCCACAAAGATGTCACGACGTTTCTGCATAAGCTGATCTTTTTTGAGAAATTTTAGCAAAAAAGTTGTCATGTATTTGAGAGCATACTCAGGATTAACATCTCCTAAAATGTCATAAAGTTCCTGCTGTTTTTCTGTCAAAGGATACTGATGTTTGACCTTATAGAAATAATTAGACAGGGTCATTTTAGTGCGCGCAAAATCTGTCTTTTCAACTAAAATAGCTGCATTGGTTTGATTTCGTAATTCTGTCTCAAAACGCTGCTCTAACAAGGCTTGATAGATCGGACTAGCTTCGCTGACAAAAATCTCTTGATCCAGTTCAAGACTATCGAGTGATTCAAGCATAGGAAAATTGAGGTAATAGCGCTTATTTTCTCGTAGAATCAAACCTGCCTTTATATACTCTTCCATGAGTTTATCAACTGCTACATCTGGAAATTGAGCCTTGATTTCCCGTAGAATCACATCATCATGCTGATCCAGATAGCGGATCAACTCTCTAAAAAATGGCTGTCTCGTCAAACGAGATGGATTAAAAATCTGAATCATGAAGATTCCTTTCTTTACATTCTAACAGAGGAGATGCTGCCAACTGACTGGGATTGGTCCCAGCTTGGTTCAGAGGAACAGGTAGGCCTAGTTCTCTATAATACTCTCTCCAAAAATCACTAATCTCCTGCTCCCCATCCCCAAATTTCATGGGAATAGTTTCAAAAATGGGGAGAATTTCTGCCATGTACTGGGAACAGTAAAAACCATGTCCATCTGGATAGAAAGAAGCATTGTAGGGAGCCCCTAGATGTTTGCAAGCTTTTTCCTTCACCGACTGGATATCCATTTCTGGGTAAACATAGAGGTCGTACAAGTGATTGGGCTCAAAGAAGTCTGCAGGTTCTTGACAGACAACACCAGCCTGTCCACTAGCGTGGTAAATCATCCCATCCAAATAAATGGCAACATGGTTATAGTTGCCTGTGGAAGTCTGGATGGCCTGTCCCATATCTGACTCATCTCTCACAAAAATCAAATCGCCATTTGCTAACATGCTTCACTCCTAGAAAAAAAGGAGCCGAAACTCCTTTCGATATAAGGCAAACTAGACTTTCCGATTTTGAACTGACACCTAAAATCTTACGCATTAAAGCTTTCAGTCAATTGAGGTACAACTTGTTTCTTACGTGAAACGGCACCAGCAAGGAAGGCATGATTGTTTTCAAGTTTGAAGTTGAAGGCTGCTTCAACCTTATCCATGTTAGCACCAAGTGCTAGGATTTCTGAGTTTGAGTTGACGATATCTGTAATCATCAAGACAAAGTCAGAGTAACCGTTTGCTTCGTTAGCAGCTTGCATTGCAGCTTCAATTTCTGCTTGGCGTTCCAATACTTCAGCGATGTCCACTGTGTTTACTTGGGCAACACGGACATTATTTCCGTTCAATTCAAAAGTCTTAGCATCGATGTCAATCAATTCGTCAGCAGATTTGCTAGCCAAGTTTGTACCAGCTTTCAGCATAGCCAAGCCATACTCTTCCAAGTTTACACCAGCCAATTCAGCCAATTCAGGAGCAATAATCTTATCTGTTGGATGTGTTGTTGGTGATTTCAAAAGAAGGGTATCTGAAATCAAACCTGAAAGCATCAAACCAGCAATCTCTTTAGGCACAGCTACACCATGTTCTTTGAACATACGATAAACGATTGAAGACGCTGAACCAACTGGCTCCAAACGCATGTAAAGTGGGCTTGCAGTTTCAAAATTAGCCACACGGTGGTGGTCCACCACACCATAAACTTCTACTTCAGCGATATCTGATACAGATTGTTGGAATTCATTGTGGTCAGTCAAGATAACTTGCTCTGCTCCTTCTGCTTTGGCAGAAGTAATAACACGCGGTGCTTCTACACCAAAATAGTTCAAGACAAAGGCTGTTTCTTCATTTGGAGTTCCAAGAGCAACAGCTTCCGTATCCAAACCGTAAGCTTCTTTTGCAAGGTAGGCAAAGGCTACAGACGACCCGATGGCATCTGAGTCTGGATTTTGGTGACCAAATACTAGAATCTTAGACATGATAATACCTCATTTTGTTTATTCTCTTTATTGTAGCATTTTTTTCGCTTTTTGACAAAAGTAAGAGGAGTCAAAGAACTCCCCGCTACTCTTCAAAATAACTGAGTAAATTTCTATCTTGATTTTCAGATAAAAATTGCTCCTTCTGTGGCCTCTTCTTACGCTTGAGAAGGGCTTCAGCCGACATGGCTTCTTCCTTACTGGCAAAACCTTGAGCATAGATAAGTTTGACTGGCAAGCGTGCTCGTGTATATTTGGCTCCCTTCCCACTATTGTGAATAGCGAGGCGTCTTCTCACATCAGTCGTATAGCCTATATAGTAGGATCCATCACGACACTCCAGAACGTACATATAAGCCTTATGATCCATAATAAATCTCTTCGATTTCGGGCGTATAAGAGCCATCATCATTGTGGACAATCAAAGGAGGTAAGACCTTAAAGCCACTTGTTGAGCCATCCTTGATCGCCTCAATCAAAAGCATATTGGCTTCCTTTTCTCTTTTTGGATAAACAAACTGCAGGCGCTTAGGGGCTAGATTATGCCGTTGCAACATATCCAGAATGTCCAAGAGTCGGTCAGGACGATGAACCATAGCCAACCGTCCATTAGACTTGAGAATACTCTGGGCACTACGACAGATTTCCTGCAAATTGGTCGTGATTTCATGGCGCGCCAAGAGATAATGTTCACTCTCATTTAAGTTGGAATGAGGATCCACCTTGAAATAGGGCGGATTACACAAAATCATATCCACCTTACTTCCCTGGATGTAAGCAGGCATATTTTTCAAATCATCACAGATGACCTCCATCTGCTCTTCCAAACCATTCAAACGGACAGAGCGTTCAGCCATATCCGCCAAACGCTCCTGAATCTCAACAGCCAAAATCTGTGCCTGAGTCCGAGTGCTAGCAAATAGCCCTACTGCTCCATTTCCAGCGCAAAAATCCACTATCAAGCCCTTTTTAGGAAAACGCGGAAAACGTGACAAGAGAACACTATCCACCGAATAGCTAAAAACCTCTCTATTTTGAATGATTTTGATATCTGTTGAGAAGAGCTGGTTAATTCGCTCCCCTGATTTTAATAATTGTTCTTCTTCCATGGTCCTATTATAGCAGATTTATATTAACATTACAAAAAATATAAAATTCTAAACTACTTCTTCTTTTTTAAATAGTGCAAGGCTTCTCTAGTCCAAATTGGCATCATTCGTTTAAGAGGCGCAAAGCCGTAGTTAAAACGGTCGCTTGAAAAGCGTCTCCGTCTCGGAAACTGGTGCTTTTCTTCCTCCAAAGTGCGGATAGAAAGACTTGCTTTCCCTGTAAATTCATCTAAATCCACTACCTGAACCTGAACCTCTTCATCGACTTTCAAGGCTTCATGAATATTTTCAATAAATCCTGTCCGAATCTCTGAAATGTGAATCAGCCCCGTATCACCCGTCTCTAGCTCAACAAAGGCACCGTAGGGCTGAATCCCTGTAATACGCCCCTTTAGCTTATCACCGATTTTCATCTTAGTCCTCGATTTCAATTGTTTCAATCACAACATCTTCAACTGGCTTGTCCATCGCCCCCGTCTCAACAGCAGCAATGGCATCCAAGACAGCGTAAGATGCTTCATCAGCTAACTGTCCAAAAACCGTGTGACGGCGGTCTAGGTGAGGTGTCCCACCTTGGTTAGCATAGATTTCTGCGATCGGTTCTGGCCAACCACCACGAGCAATTTCTTTCTTAGAATAAGGCAAATGTTGATTTTGCACGATAAAGAACTGGCTACCGTTGGTATTTGGACCTGCATTGGCCATAGAAAGGGCACCACGGATATTGTAAAGTTCTTCTGAGAATTCATCCTCAAATGATTCGCCGTAGATGGACTCGCCACCCATACCAGTTCCAGTTGGGTCTCCACCTTGAATCATAAAGTCCTTGATAATACGATGGAAAATGACACCATCATAGTAACCATCTTTTGAAAGAGCTACAAAGTTAGCCACTGTTTTAGGAGCATGTTCAGGGAAAAGCTTGATACGCAAGTCTCCGTGATTGGTCTTAATAGTCGCGATAGGACCTTCTACTGTTTCAATGTCTACTTGTGGGAAATGCAATTCTTTTTCTACCATGCCAAATCCTTCTAAGGCATCAAAAATGCCATCTTCTTCTAATGTTTTTGTAATATAATCTGCTTTTTCTTTGATGTTATCATGAGAAATTCCCATGGCAACGCTGATTCCAGCATAATCAAAGAGTTCCAAGTCGTTGAGCCCATCTCCAAAAACCATGACGTTCTCTGGTTTCAAACCAAGGTGTTCCACAACCTTTTCCACACCCGTCGCTTTGGAGCCTGAAATTGGCACAATATCAGACGAATGCTCATGCCAACGAACCATGCGAAGTTTGTCTGAGAGACTGTCAGGCAAGTGCAAGTCATCTCCCTTATCTTCAAAAGTCCACATCTGATAGATTTCTTCTTTCTCATGGAAATCTGGATCCACATCTAAATCAGGATAAATTGGATTGATAGCCTCACTAATCATATCGGTACGAGTCGACAACTTGGCATCATGACTCCCAACCAAGCCATACTCAATTCCCTCTTGCTTGGCCCAAGAGATATACTCCTCAACATCTAACTTCTCAATCTGATGCTGATAAATGACCTGACCTTTTTTATCTTCAATATAGGCCCCATTCAAGGTCACAAAAAAGTCAGGCTTGAGCTCACGAATCTCTGGAACGACACCAAAAATCCCTCGTCCAGAAGCAATACCTGTCAAAATTCCTTTCTCACGTAATTGCTTAAAAACAGTTGGGATTGAAGCTGGAATAAAACCTGTCTTTGAATTCCGCAATGTATCATCAATATCAAAAAAGACGATTTTAATCTTCTTTGCCTTGTATTTTAATTTCGCATCCATCTCACTACCTCTTTCAATCTAACTCTTTCCATTATACCATAAAGTAGCTAAATCCCCTATGTTCAAAGAAATTCGCTATCTCTTATTCGAACTTCTTGGATAAGTACAGAACTAAATCATCATTATTTTGAATAGTAGCATTCATTTCCAAGGGTTGATTTCGATACCAGACACCTGTCCCATCTGGAATGTAGCCCCGTCTGATATACAATCTCTGGGCAGAGCCATAGCCTAAGTGCAAACCTACACCAAGAGTGATCTTACTCGAAACAAACTTGACTCGTTTTTCTGCTTCTTCTAACAATTGATTCCCAATCCCTTGATTTCTAAAAGGCTCAAACACATTAAAATCTGATAATTCTGGATAGACTTCTGCAAAAGGACCATGTTTAGCCAAAGGTAAAATGGTAACGTAGCCCGCTACAGCACCATCAATCTCTGCAACTAAGACTTCTCTCTCCCCACTTTCCTGTTCCAGAAAATATCTAGCCAAAATTTCCTCTCTACCAGGCCAACCTTGATTCATAAATCCATGAGATAAGGATTCAATATCAGACTTAATCATATTTCTAATCGTACAATTCATCTTTGACTTACCCACCTTTACTCTTTCTATTACCATTATAGCACGCCAAGGTCAGAAAAAAACTATCTCGTGAAAAAAAGACCCGTTGGGGTCTTAATTCGCTTTCTTGTTTTCAAGCTCATGAAAAAGAGATCCACTGACCTCAACTCGCTCTCTCATTTCAAGGCTCGTGAAAAAAAGACCCAACCGGGTCTGAAAAAGAGGTCCACCCGGACCTCAACTCGCTCTCTCATTTCAAGGCTCGTGAAAAAAAGACCCAACCGGGTCTTTTCTTTAATCTTCGTTTACGAAAGGCATCAAAGCCATTACGCGAGCGCGTTTGATAGCTGTTGTTACTTTACGTTGGTTTTTAGCTGAAGTTCCTGTTACACGACGAGGAAGGATTTTCCCACGTTCTGAAACGAAACGGCTAAGAAGCTCAGTATCTTTGTAATCAACATATTCAATTTTGTTTGCTGCGATGTAATCAACTTTTTTACGGCGTTTGAATCCGCCACGACGTTGTTGAGCCATGTTTTTTCTCCTTTATAATTTTAGTTGTCCATTAGAATGGTAAATCATCATCTGAAATATCCAATGGATTTGTTGCTCCAAATGGATTTTCATCACGTGAAAAGTCTGGTACTGAATTTGTAGGCGCTGAATAGTTTGCAGTTGGTGCAGAATAAGCTCCACCTGTGTGACCCTCACGCACACTACGGCTTTCCAACATTTGGAAATTCTCAGCCACGACCTCTGTCACGTAGACACGTTGTCCTTGCTGGTTATCGTAACTACGAGTCTGGATACGACCTGTCACCCCGATAAGTGAGCCTTTTTTAGCCCAGTTAGCAAGGTTTTCAGCCTGTTGGCGCCACATAACGACATTGATAAAATCAGCCTCACGTTCGCCATTTTGACTCTTAAATGTACGGTTTACTGCAAGAGTAAAAGTCGCAACTGCTACATTTGATGGGGTATAACGCAACTCAGCGTCACGTGTCATACGCCCTACAAGTACAACATTGTTAATCATAGTTTACCTTCTTACGCGTCAATTTTGACGATCATGTGACGAAGAATGTCAGCGTTGATTTTTGAAAGACGGTCAAACTCTTTAAGAGCTGCATCGTCGTTTGCTTCAACGTTAACGATGTGGTAAAGTCCTTCACGGAAATCTTGGATTTCGTATGCAAGACGGCGTTTTTCCCAAGTTTTTGATTCAACAACAGTTGCACCGTTGTCAGTCAAAATAGAGTCAAAACGTGCTACCAAAGCGTTTTTAGCTTCTTCTTCAATGTTTGGACGAATGATATAAAGAATTTCGTATTTAGCCATTGATATGTTCCTCCTTTTGGTCTAATGACCCCAAGACTTTGCAAGGGGTAAGTGAGGTTCGCTCACAATAAACTATTATACTAGAAAACATTTTTTTACGCAAGTAAAAACTCTGGAATTCGAAAAAACGCCACATGGGCGTTTTCCTATTCTTATGGTTTAATGCGATGTAACATACGTGGGAATGGAATGGCTTCACGGATGTGTTTTGTTCCTGCTGCGAAGGTTACCATACGCTCGATACCGATACCAAATCCTCCGTGTGGAACTGTACCGTATTTACGAAGGTCAAGGTAGAATTCGTACTCTGTACGATCCATACCAAGTTCATCCATCTTAGCAACAAGGGCATCGTAGTCTTCCTCACGCATAGAACCACCGATGATTTCTCCGTAACCTTCTGGAGCAAGCAAGTCTGCACAAAGCACGCGCTCTGGATTTCCAGGAACTGGTTTCATGTAGAAGGCCTTGATAGCTGCTGGGTAGTTCATGACAAATGTTGGCACACCAAAATGGTTTGAAATCCAAGTTTCGTGTGGTGAACCAAAGTCATCTCCATGCTCAAGATGTTCGTAGTCAGCATCCTCATCATTTTCATGCTCTTGCAAGAGGTCGATGGCTTGATCGTAAGTGATGCGTTTGAAGGGCTCTGCAATGTAGCGTTTCAATAGTTCTGTATCACGTTCCAAGGTTTCCAAGGCTTGAGGCGCACGGTCAAGAACACCTTGTAGAAGAGCTTTCACATAAGCTTCTTGCAAGTCAAGCGACTCATCATGTGTCAAGTATGAGTACTCTGCATCCATCATCCAGAACTCGGTCAAGTGACGGCGCGTTTTTGATTTTTCAGCACGGAAAACTGGACCAAAGTCAAAGACACGACCAAGAGCCATAGCACCTGCTTCTAGGTAAAGCTGACCTGATTGGCTCAAGTAGGCTGGCGTTCCGAAGTAGTCCGTTTCAAAGAGTTCTGTTGAATCTTCTGCCGCATTTCCTGAAAGAATTGGGCTGTCAAATTTCATGAAACCGTTCTTGTCAAAGAACTCATAAGTTGCATGGATAATAGCGTTACGGATTTGCATCACGGCCACTTGCTTACGAGAACGGAGCCACAAGTGACGGTTGTCCATCAAAAAGTCTGTACCGTGTTCTTTTGGTGTGATTGGGTAGTCTTGAGATTCACCGATCACTTCGATGTCTGTGATGTCCAACTCATAGCCAAATTTAGAACGTTCGTCCTCTTTGACAATACCTGTCACATAAACAGACGTTTCTTGGCTCAAGCGTTTGATGACATCAAACTTCTCAAGTCCTACTTCTTCACCAAATTTTTCGACAAAGTTTGGTTTAAAAGCCACACCTTGGAAGAAGGCTGTTCCATCACGCAATTGCAAGAAGGCAATTTTCCCTTTTCCTGATTTGTTGGCAACCCAAGCGCCAATCGTCACTTCCTGACCAACATAGTCTTTTACATCAATAATCGTTACACGTTTTGTCATTATTTTTCCTTTTTCTTTTTTATTCTTTATGGCAAACCACTTCTATATTGTTCCCATCTGGGTCAATCACAAAAGCAGCGTAGTAAATCGGATGCTCACTGCGATAATCAGGAGCCCCATTGTCTCGCCCACCTGCCTCTAAACCAGCCTCATAACAAGCCTGAACTTCTTCCTTATTTTCTGCTAAAAAAGCAAAGTGAATAGGATCTTGTGTCCCCTGAGCCAGCCAAAAATCACCACCAGGATGAGGGCTGTTCGGGGCAAGAAAACTGATTAGAGAACTAGTCTTAAAAGCCAATTTATAGCCCAAAGGAGCGAGAAAACTCTTATAAAATCCTTCTGAAATTTGTAAATCCTTTACCTTAATCTCAAAATGATCAATCATTCTCACTACCCATAAATGCTTTCAAGCGTTTAACTGCTTCTTTAAGCGTGTCTAGGTCTGTCGCATAGCTGAGACGGACATTTTCTGGTGCTCCGAATCCTGCTCCTGTTACCAAGGCCACTTCGGCTTCTTCTAGGATAGCGGTTGTAAAATCTGTCACATCTGTATAGCCTTTCATCTCCATAGCTTTTTTGACATTTGGGAAGAGATAGAAAGCTCCTTGCGGTTTGAGCACTTCAAATCCTGGCACCTCAGCAAGAAGGGGATAGATGGTATTGAGACGTTCCTCAAAAGCCTGACGCATGCTTTCTACAGTATCTTGCTCACCTGATAGAGCCTCAACTGCTGCATACTGGGCTACTGCTGACGGATTCGAAGTTGTTTGACCTGCAATCTTGGACATGGCAGCAATAATGTTTGCTTCTCCAACGGCATAGCCAATCCGCCAACCTGTCATGGCATAGATTTTAGACACACCATTGATGACCACTGTTTGCTTGCGAATTGCCTCAGATAGGCTAGAAATCGGTGTGAACTCATGACCATTATAGACCAAGCGCCCATAGATATCATCTGCTAGAATGAGAATATCCTTTTCTACAGCCCAGTTTCCGATTGCCAAGAGTTCCTCACGGGTGTAAATCATACCTGTCGGATTGGATGGCGAATTCAGCACCAAAACCTTGGTCTTGTCTGTGCGAGCTGCTTCTAACTGCTCTACGGTCACCTTAAAGTGATTATCTTCCTTAGCAGGAACAAAGACTGGCACACCTTCTGCCATCTTGACCTGGTCTCCATAGCTTACCCAGTAGGGGGTTGGGATGATAACTTCATCACCTGGATTGACCACAGCCATAAAGAAGGTATAGAGAGAATATTTGGCTCCAGCAGCGACTGTCACTTGATTTGGCGCTACAGAATAGCCGTAAAAGCGTTCAAAGTAAGTATTGACCGCTGCCTTGAGCTCTGGCAGGCCTGAGGTTACTGTATAAAAAGAAGCACGCCCATCTCGAATCGATGCAATGGCGGCATCTTGGATATTTTTTGGAGTAGTGAAATCTGGCTCACCCAAGGTTAGAGACAGGATATCTCTTCCCTCAGACTTGAGTGCTTTGGCACGAGCTCCAGCAGCCAAGGTCACACTTTCTTCCATTTCTAAAACACGGTTGGATAGTTTCATAGGCCCTCCTTATTGACCAATACTCCTGTTTCAAAATCTACTAGATAAAAATCAGAGCCTGACTTGACTTCCCAGATTGGTTTGTCTTGATAACGGCCAAAGGTAATCTTGTCAATCTCGCCAGCTCCTTTTTCCTTCGAAACAGCTTCTGCTTTTTCTTGTGAAACACCTTGATTTAGCTGATAAACGTAAATCTTGTGGTCATCTTTTCCAATCAGGACAGCAAGTGCTTCTTGTTTTTTATTACGGCCAAGAACGCTATAATAGGATTCCAAGCCATTGTATAAGTCAACCTGATCAGCCTGCTCTAATCCTGCATACTGCTGAGCTAATTTTTCTCCTTCACTTTTAGCTGTTTGATAAGGTTTCATACTCAGAAACACTAGATACAGAAAGGAAGCACTGATAACCACAAACAAAATCGTCATCCCTAGACCATACTGCCACAGTAGATTATTTTTTGCTTTGTTTTGTCTTTTTTTCACTCGTCTATTTTACCATCTATTGGGCTTTATTACAAGTGAATGCAAGAACAATCGCACTTTATTTCTTCCTTCAAACAAAACCGATTTTGAAAGTGAAACAGTTCTTACTTTTTCAGTCACAAATGACTAGAGTTTCCGAAATTTTACAATTTTCAAATAAACTCTGAGCAAATTTCTTGCAAGTTCTTTTGTTTTGTTGTAATATATTTTATAACAACGAGAGAATTCTCGAAATTTTAAGAAAAAGGAGACACATCATGTCTAAAAAAGTATTATTTATCGTCGGATCACTACGTCAAGGTTCTTTCAACCACCAAATGGCGCTCGAAGCTGAGAAAGCACTTGCTGGTAAAGCGGAAGTTAGCTACCTTGATTATTCAGCCCTTCCTCTCTTCAGTCAAGATTTGGAAATTCCAACACATCCAGCTGTAGCTGCTGCTCGTGAAGCAGTTCTCGTTGCGGATGCTATCTGGATTTTCTCTCCAGTCTACAACTTCTCTATCCCTGGTACAGTGAAAAACTTGCTTGACTGGCTATCTCGTGCCCTTGACTTGTCTGATACACGTGGCGTTTCTGCCCTTCAAGACAAGTTTGTCACAGTATCATCTGTAGCCAATGCAGCGCACGATCAACTTTTCGCTATCTACAAAGACCTCTTGCCATTTATCCGTACACAAGGCGTTGGTGATTTCACTGCTGCACGTGTTAATGACTCTGCTTGGGCAGACGGAAAATTGGTTCTTGAAGAAACAGTCCTAAGCTCACTTGAAAAACAAGCGGAAGACTTGGTCAATGCTATCAAGTAACTAATATAATAAAAGCGAACAAGACTACTTTTCTGACACTCAGAAGACTAGCTTGTTCGCTTTTTTTCATTTATAAACTAAAATAGCTGATGATACATATTGCCAAATACAAAATATCTGATTTCTATACTTCCTTAACAAAAACCAATTCCTGTGGCTGGGACAGATCTTCTCGGTAGGTAAATCCTGCAAAGCTTAAGCGACGAGCTTCCTCCACCGTCTGTACTTGATTTTCTATCAGGGCTGTCAGGAAAGCACCACGCGCTTTCTTGGAAATGGTTGAGTGAATTTTCAGCTGACCGCCTCTATCCTCCATAAATTTGAAGATCACCATTTTTTCTCTGATTTCCTTAGAAAATACCGTCTCAAACTCGGACGACAAGAGGGAGAAAATCACTTCTTCCTGCTTCACAGCTTCATCATAGGCTGCCTTCCAATGACTCTTTAAAGTCTTACCAGCGACTTTTAACTTCATCAAAAAGTCCAAACGGTGAGGGGCCATAGATGACAAGGCTGGAACGACACCGTACAAAGCCGAAGTAATAAAGACATGATTTTCAAGATAGGCTTGTTCCGCCTCGGTCAACTTATCTCGCTTGATATGGCGGTACATAAGCCCATCAAAAAGTTTAAGAGCTGGGTAGTGTTGAGCAGTTTGCCTTTTCAAAGCTTGGATATTTTGACATTCTTCCGCAGCCTTCTCGGCTGATACCTTATAAAAACTCTCCAATTGACTAGCAGAATAGAGGGCCAAGGCATCCAGCACGGCCTGACTTTCTGGTATTAAAGGTGTTGCCTCGATACTCGGCAAGTCTGTGTTCATTTCTTTTGCTGTAGGGATTAAAATTTTCATATTGATAGTGTAGCATATTTTTTAGCCACAACCAAGAAATTCATCTGATACTCAATGAAAATCAAAGAGCAAACTAGGAAACTAGCCGCAGGTTGCTCAAAGCACAGCTTTGAGGTTGCAGATAAAGTTGACGTGGTTTGAAGAGATTTTCGAAGAGTATGAAAAACCTCGGTTTGACCGAGGCTTCTCTATTTATTTGGGCCATCCTAACCAGATAGCCACGAGAACAAGGGCTGCGCCAGCTAAACTTGTTAAGATAGATAAGAATTTATCTTTTTTCTCCTTGAACTGAGAAAAACCTATCTTTAAAGCGAGCAGTCCAAGTAGCATTGAAGCAACCATCAAATAAAAACCCATTTCTTTGTCCTCCATTAGTCTTAATTTATTTTATTATAACATATATTTCTTAAATAAACCTTTTTTATACTCAATGAAAATCAAAGAACAAACTAGGAAACTAGCNNGGTTTGAAGAGATTTTCGCAGAGTATTACTGTACTTTAAAGGTCTTGAGATAGCTGTCTTTTCCTACTTGACCTTCGAAGGTTCTACCATTTTCAAGGTAAGGAAGGTCATCTGATACTGAGGCCTTAACCTTGTAAATCTTGCCATCAACTTTAAAGAAGTAGACGGTGTCGCCCTTGATAACAGCTGATTTGAGGTCTGCTACTACTCCCTTGATGCTTTCTGTCGTTGCATTGTCAATTTCAAGGTCGTTTTTATTGGCATACTTGCTGAGCATCTCTTCCACTGTAGTAGCTACGATAACATTTTGGTACTCGACTGCGTCTACTAGAGCATACTCTTTGACCAAGCCAGCATTGTCCTTCAAACCCATGATGTAGAAAGGCTTGTCATTGAGGTTGATGAGGATTGGGAAGGTTGCTTTGTAGGATTTCTCCTGAACAGCACCTTCTGCTGATTCACGGGCTGATTCTTCTGTCGCAGAAGCCAAGCTATACTTAGTAATTTCTCCTGTTCGCATATTTTCAAGGATGAAACCAAGATTACTCTCATCCGCATTAGCCGACGTCACACCTGTGTAGAGATAGATGTCATTACCGATAGACAAGTAATTATAGCCATTGGTAGTCTGGGTCACGTTTTTCTTGGAAATCATGGCATTCAAGAAACCGTCCTTGTACTTGCCGTTGTAGTTGATTTGCTCAATGGTTTCCTCTGCTGGATAGATCCTATCCACCCATTCTGGAACATCTGATAAGCTGTATTCCTTGGTTTCTCCATTTGTAGCATCCAAGATAATGACTGAAGCAGGACGAGGAACTGCAAGTCCAAATTGCTTTTGGTAAACCGTTGCTACATAGAAAGGATTGCCCTCATCGTCCACCTCAAAAGATGGAGTTTTAAAGATTTTGGTCGGGTACTTCAAGCGCAGGTGACGTTTGACATCACGGTTAAAATACTCCGAGTCTGAATACTTGATTGGTGTCTTCAAGTCCACCAAATCCGCATTTCCAGTTACCATGTCCACCTTGATATACTCACCGATTCCCTTGGCTTGATTGTTAAACCATTTGATAGGGTCTGCATATTCTAGTGGTGTGACCCGATAAGGTTTCCCATCAATTGTCAATTGGGTATAGGTATCTGCCGCTACGTATTGCGACACCTTATCGGTTAGGGAACCCAAGTAGCGGTCTCCAATTTTTTCAGCAGTACTTCTATCTAGGATAGGAACCTTACTGGTGTCACTCTTAGGAAATTCAGTAAAGTCTTTTTCCGTAACCGTGACTACATTGGCATAATTTTTAGCCTGAAACATGCTGGAAGTTACCAAGGAAACCAAAGCTGCCAAGAGAAGAATTCCTCCAATCGAAGCTAACAGAATTTTCCCTAACCGATTGATTTTGAAACCCTCAAGATTTAAGGCAGCTTCCGCCTTACCGTGGCGCACATGAACCGTTTTGACCAGATTGATTCCCTTGCCAAAGCCAAATAAGATTGCTACAAGCAGCAAATGCCCACAGAGGAAAAAGAGAAATTCCCAGCTGGTCAGGTTAAGGGGCGGTAAAAAGATATACCAGGTCGTTGCGATAAAAATAAGTTCAAAGACTATTCGTTTCATTTGCTTTCCTCCTAAATGATTCGTCCTTCCAAGTGATCCAACTCATGCTGGCAAATCTGAGCTGGGAAGCCTGTCAAGGTAATGGTCTGTTCCTGCCACTTAATGTCTCGATAGGACACCGTTATGCTTTCATAACGCTTAGTTGATCTCACACCTACCAAGGACAAACAGCCTTCTTCTGCCTCATAGGATCCTTCAAAGGACAGAAGCACTGGGTTAAACATGACCACGGGAACCAAGCCAAGATTAAAGATAATCACGCGCTTTTGCACCCCAATCATATTGGCAGCTAGACCAATGCAGGTCTCACGATTTGCTAAGAGTGTATCCTGCAAATCTCTGGCAAGATAAAGGTCTTCCTGACTTGCCGGCTGAGATACCTGAGATAAAAACAAAATATCTTTTACAATTTTCTTTTCCACTTCCTCACACTCCTCTTGTTTTTTACTATATTATAACAATTATAGCACAAAAGCCGATAACTGCAAGCCCTTTCCCTCAACTGTAGCAAAAAGCCATCCGAAGATGACTTTTTTGCTACTTATACTCAATGAAAATCAAAAAGCAAACTAGGAAGCTAGCACAGGTTGCTCAAAACACTGNNTACGGCAAGGCGACGCTGACGTGGTTTGAAGAGATTTTCAAAGAGTATTAATTTCTGTATAAGTTACTTCCAAGCCACGCTTAACAGCTGGACGATTGGCAATTTTTTCTGCCCATTTTACTAGATTTTGATAACTTGAGGCATCCAAGAATTTTGCAGAACCTTGGTAAAGATTTCCTTGAACTAACTGTCCATACCAAGACCAGATAGCAATATCTGCAATCGTATAGTCATTGCCTGCAATATAAGGTTTCTGAGCCAATTCCTTATCCAATAAATCCAACTGGCGTTTCACTTCCATTGTAAAACGGTTAATAGGATATTCCAATTTTTCAGGAGCATAATTGAAGAAATGTCCAAATCCCCCACCTAGAAAAGGTGCTGCACCTGCTTGCCAGAATAGCCAATTCAAAACTTCTACCTTTTCCACAGGATTACTTGGTAAAAAGGCTCCAAATTTCTCAGCAAGGTAAAGAAGAATATGAGCAGACTCAAAGACTCTTACATCTTCAGTACCTGACTGGTCCAATAAGGCTGGAATCTTGGAATTTGGATTGAGCTTCACAAAGTCTGATCCGAATTGATCCCCATCCATGATAGCAATCTTATACAAGTCGTAAGCCGCTTCCTTAAAACCAGCTTCTAGTAATTCTTCCAATAAGATAGTAACCTTCACACCATTTGGTGTTCCCAGTGAATAAAGCTGAAAAGCTTGTTCTCCTTTTGGCAAGTTTTGTTCGAAACGGGCACCTGCTGTTTGTCTGTTTAGCCCCGTAAAAGCTCCTTGATTACTAGCTTCATCCTGCCATACGGTCGGTAATTGATATGCTGACATCCGAAACCTCCCTTAAATCGCATTCTTGTCAAAACCGAGTTTGCGTTGAATAAACTTAACGATTTCGACGATGATAATCATTGAGAAGCTTCCAGCCATAACAATTCCCCATTGTGACAAGTCTAGTTTGGTTACGTGGAAGATTCCTTCAAGCGGTTCTACAACGATTGTTGCCATGAGAAGGATAAAGGATACCAAGATGGACCAGTTAAAGGTCTTAGACTTGAATGGGCCAACTGTCAAGATGGATTGGTAGACAGACTTGACATTGTAGGCATGGAAGAGCTGAATCAAACCAAGGGTTGCAAAGGCCATCGTTAGGGCATCTGCATGAATAGCATGATTGTCACCCACATGAACTGGGTAAGCAATCGCAAGGCCATAAACACTCATAACAAGAGCTGCTTGGAGTACACCTTGATAAATGATAGAACTCAAAACACCACCTGAGAAGAAGCTTGCCTTGCGTCCACGTGGTTTATGGTTCATGACACCAGGCTCAGCAGGTTCAACACCTAGTGCAATTGCTGGGAAGGTATCCGTTACCAAGTTGATCCACAAAAGATGAACCGGCTGCAAGACATCCCAACCAAACAAGGTTGATAGGAAGATGGTTAATACTTCAGCAGTATTAGCAGAAAGTAGGTACTGAATAGTCTTTTGAATGTTTGAGAAGACCTTACGTCCTTCTTCCACTGCGACGATAATAGTCGCAAAGTTATCATCTGCAAGAATCATATCAGAAGCCCCCTTAGAAACCTCTGTACCAGTGATTCCCATACCGATACCGATATCGGCTGTTTTCAGAGCTGGCGCGTCATTGACACCGTCACCTGTCATGGCAACGACTTTACCTTGTTTTTGCCAAGCCTTGACGATACGAACCTTGTGTTCTGGAGACACACGGGCATAAACAGAGTATTGACCAACGACTTTTTCAAATTCTTCATCTGACAGTTCATTGAGTTCAGCACCAGTTAAAACGTGACCTTCTGTATCGTTTGCGTCAATGATTCCCAAACGTTTGGCAATGGCTTCCGCTGTGTCTTGGTGGTCACCTGTAATCATAATCGGACGGATTCCCGCTTCCTTAGCCACACGAACAGCCTCAGCGGCTTCAGGACGTTCAGGGTCAATCATCCCAATCAAACCAGTAAAAATTAAATCATTTTCAAGCTCTTCAGAAGTGAGATTTTCTGGAATACTATCGATAATCTTATAAGCACCTGCAAGGACACGCAAGGCTTGATGAGCCATTTCAGAATTGTTTGTATGAATGAGATTTGTAACCTTCTCATCAATCGGAGCAATATCCCCAGCCTTATCACGAAGAAGACAACGTTTTAAGAGTTGGTCTGGCGCACCCTTGACTGCTACAAGGAAACGACCATCTGGCAATGGGTGAACTGTTGACATGAGCTTACGGTCAGAGTCAAATGGCAATTCAGCTACACGAGGATATTTCTCTAAGAAACCTTTGACATCATAGCCCTTGTCCAAGGCATATTGGATAAAGGCTGTTTCGGTTGGGTCACCAATCAAGTTACCTTCCACATCGATTTTCGTATCATTGGCCAAGACAACTGAACGAAGTAGTGGCATTTCAAGACCTAGTTCAATATCATCAGCTGAGTCATGTAGAACCGCATCGTAGAAGACTTTTTCGACTGTCATCTTGTTCATAGTCAGCGTACCAGTCTTATCAGAAGCGATGATTTCAGTTGAACCAAGTGTTTCAACTGCTGGCAACTTACGAACGATGGAATGTCGTTTGGCCAAAACTTGAGTACCAAGAGAAAGAACGATGGTAACGATAGCAGGAAGTCCTTCTGGAATGGCTGCAACGGCAAGGGCAACAGAAGTCAACAACTCACCAAGTGGATTTTTCCCTTGAATGAAGACACCCACTACAAAAGTAACAAGGGCAATGACCAAGATAGCATAGGTCAAGACCTTAGAAAGGTTGTTCAAATTTTGTTTGAGTGGTGTATCAGTCTCATCCGCATCTTGAAGCATACCAGCAATATGACCAACTTCAGTGTACATACCTGTATTGACAACAACACCCATCCCACGACCATAGGTTACGTTTGAGTTTTGGAAGGCCATGTTGACACGGTCACCAATACCAGCATCTGTCGCAAGCTCGACTGACAAGTCTTTTTCGACTGGTACAGATTCACCTGTCAAGGCTGCTTCTTCAATTTTAAGAGAGTTGGCTTCTATCAAACGTAGGTCCGCTGGTACCACGTCACCTGCTTCAAGGGCAACGATATCGCCTGGTACCAATTCTTTAGAGTCAATCTCTGCCATGTGTCCATCACGAAGAACGCGGGCAACTGGACTAGACATGGATTTGAGGGCTTCAATAGCTTCTTCAGCTTTTCCTTCTTGGTAAACACCAAAGGCAGCGTTGATGATAACCACAGCTAGGATGATAATGGCATCTGCGATATCTTCCCCACCAGAAGTCACGACTGACAAGATTGCTGCCGCAACTAGGATGATAATCATCAAATCCTTAAATTGCTCGATGAATTTGACCAAGATTGATCGTTTCTCGCCTTCTTCGAGTTCATTGTGCCCAAATTCGGCAAGGCGCTTTTCCGCCTCACTTGATGACAAACCTTGCTCGGTCGCATCCACAGCCTGCAAGACCTCTTCAGGGCTCTGAGTATAAAACGCTTGGCGTTTTTGTTCTTTTGACATGTGTCTCCTCCTTGACATTGTGTGCAAAACAGACTCTCTTTCTGTCATATCTTTTCACGACAAACAAAAAGAGACCTGTTAATCATAACAAGTCTCGCTGTTTAAGATAGGGCCGGAAAGCATACTTTTCAGCATAAAATTCGGAATGACGACACTATCACAGGTTTCTGCCAGCTACTCCCTTGAGTAGTACCATTATACCAAATTTTGGGGAGTTTTCAAAGAGTAAAAACTGCCTTATTTGAATTTTTCCTTGAAAACCAGTATAATGGTAGAATGCTATGTGACTAGAAAGGAAGTTGAATGAAGCAATCTATCTCAAATCTCAAGTTAGCTGAGCGTGGAGCCATTATCAGTATTTCGACCTATTTGATCTTGTCTGCAGCCAAATTAGCAGCTGGTCATCTCCTTCATTCATCCAGTTTGGTGGCCGATGGTTTTAATAACGTATCGGACATCATTGGAAATGTGGCCCTCTTAATCGGGATTCGGATGGCGCGCCAGCCTGCAGACCGTGACCACCGTTTTGGTCATTGGAAGATTGAAGATTTGGCAAGCTTGATCACTTCTATCATCATGTTCTATGTCGGTTTCGATGTTCTAAGAGATACCATTCAAAAGATTCTCAGTCGGGAAGAAACGGTCATTGATCCTCTTGGTGCAACTCTAGGAATTATGTCTGCAGCGATTATGTTTGTGGTCTATCTCTACAATACTCGCCTCAGTAAGAAATCCAACTCCAAGGCGCTGAAGGCAGCTGCTAAGGACAATCTTTCTGACGCTGTTACCTCACTTGGAACCGCCATTGCCATCCTAGCTAGTAGTTTTAATTATCCGATTGTGGATAAACTGGTTGCTATCATCATCACTTTCTTTATCTTGAAGACTGCCTATGATATCTTCATCGAGTCTTCCTTTAGTCTTTCAGATGGCTTTGACGACCGCCTGCTCGAGGACTACCAAAAGGCTATCATGGAAATTCCCAAAATCAGCAAGGTCAAATCGCAAAGAGGTCGCACCTACGGTAGCAACATCTACCTGGATATTACACTAGAGATGAATCCTGACTTGTCTGTTTTTGAAAGCCATGAAATCGCGGATCAGGTCGAGTCTATGCTGGAGGAGCGTTTTGGCGTCTTTGATACCGATGTCCATATCGAACCAGCACCTATCCCTGAGGATGAAATTTTAGACAATGTCTATAAAAAATTGCTTATGCGTGAACAATTGATTGACCAAGGAAACCAACTAGAAGAACTCTTGACTGATGATTTTGTCTATATTCGCCAAGATGGAGAGCAGATGGATAAAGAGGCTTATAAGACCAAAAAAGAGTTAAATTCTGCTATCAAGGACATTCAAATTACTTCCATCAGTCAAAAAACCAAACTCATCTGCTATGAGTTAGATGGTATCATCCATACCAGTATCTGGCGTCGCCACGAAACCTGGCAAAATATCTTTCATCAAGAAACCAAAAAAGAATAGAGAAATCCTTTCATGAGACGGGATTTTTCTATTCTTTTATACTCAATAAAAATCAAAGTGCAAATTAGGAAGCCGGTCACAGGCTGTACTTGAGTCGGCAATGTGAAGCCGACATAGTTTGCACTTTGATTTTCGAATAGTCTTAACTATCAAATTCACTGAGATACTCATAGCGTTCGTATTTTTCAAGGAGTGCTTCATTTTTCTCATCCAATTCTTTTTGGAGAGTAGCCAGCTTACCAAAGTCAGAGCCGTTAGCCTGCATTTCCTCTTCAATAGCAGCGATACGTTTTTCCAAGGTTTCAATATCACCTTCAATACTTGCCCACTCCTGCTTTTCTTGGTAGGTCATGCGTTTCTTGTCTTCTCGAACCTTGACCACTTTTTCCTTTTCGGCCTTTTGCACTTGATTGGCCATATCTGTTTCAAAAGCTTTTTCATCAAGATAGTCGGTGTAATGACCAAAGAAAGGACGAATCTTGCCATCCTCAAAAGCGAGAATCTTGGTCGCTACCTTATCCAAGAAATAGCGGTCGTGACTAACAGTCAAAACTGGACCAGCAAAGCCTTGTAAGAAATTCTCCAAAACTGTAAGAGTAGCAATATCCAAATCATTGGTCGGCTCGTCCAAGAGAAGAACATTTGGTTTTTCCAAAAGCAGTTTGAGGAGATAAAGACGTTTTTTCTCTCCCCCAGACAATTTCTCAATCAAGGTTCCATGCGTCGAACGTGGGAAAAGGAACTGCTCCAGCAACTCTGCAATGGAAGTCGTAGAACCACCACTGGTTTTGACCTCTTCTGCCACTTCCTGCAGGTAATTGATCACTCGCTTACTTTCATCCAAGCCCTTAATTTGCTGAGAGAAATAGGCGATGCGAACAGTTTCCCCTATCACAACTTGACCTGCTGTCGGCTCAAGGCTGCCTACAATTAGATTGAGCAGGGTTGATTTCCCAACACCGTTATCCCCAACGATTCCGATGCGGTCTTTGGCTTGCACCAAGAGATTAAAATCTTGCAAAATAGGCTTGTTTTCATAGGCAAAGGAAACATCCTGAAACTCGATGACCTTTTTCCCAATCCGACTGGTTTCAAAGTTCATGGTCAAGTCTGTCTCATCAGTATTGCCTGAAACTTCCTTTTTCAGGTCGTGGAAACGATTGATACGAGCCTGCTGCTTGGTCGCACGCGCCTGCGGTTGTCTACGCATCCAGGCCAATTCCTGCTTATAGAGTTGTTCTTTTTTGTGGAGAAGAGCTGCGTCACGCTCGTCCTGTTCCGCCTTAAGGCGAACATAGTCCTGATAATTCCCTTGATACTCGGTCAATCCAGCTCGATCCAACTCGAAAATCCGAGTCGACAAAGCATCCAAGAAATAACGATCGTGAGTGATAAAGAGAACTGTCTTCTTAGAATTTTTTAAAAAGAGGGTCAGCCACTCAATAGTCGCAATATCCAGATGGTTGGTTGGCTCATCCAGCAGCAAGAGGTCGTGATTACCAAGAAGAACTTGCGCCAACTGGACCCGTCTTCTTAGACCACCTGACAATTCCCCAACAGGAGTAGATAAGTCCTGAATCCCCAGCTTGCTGAGAACAGTCTTGACCTGACTCTCGATTTCCCAAGCTTGGAGAGAGTCCATTTCAGCCATGACCCGTTCCAAACGAGCCTGCTTGTCCTCACTGTAGTTGAGCATGATCAACTCATACTCACGAATGAGCTGGATTTCCTTGAGGTCGCTGGAAAGAACCGTATCCAAGACCGTCTTGCTATCATCAAAATCAGGATCTTGAGTCAAATAACCAATCTGGTAATCATTCTTAGCCGAAAAGGGACTGACATCCCCATCAAAGCCAGAAACGCCAGAAAGAACATCTAAAAGGGTGGTCTTCCCTGTTCCATTGACACCAATCAAACCAATTCTGTCTAGGTCATGGATGATAAAGGAAATATCCTTAAAAACGGTCTTATCACCGACAGATTTACTTAGTTTTTCAACGATAAAATCACTCATTTCTTCTCCCTCAGATAAGCATGGATGGCTTGTCGGTCATTTTCCAATTCTCCATCGACAATGGCATACTCAATCTCTGTTAAAATCTCTCCCAAGTCTGGTCCCGGCTGATAACCATATTCCTTGATCAAAATGCCACCATTAATCTGAATTTCTTTCTTGTCATGAATGGTCAAACTCTGATAGGTTTCTGTTATGACTTGTGGGTTGACTGGTTTTCCCTGGGTATGACGAAGATTTTCAGCCTGTAAAAGCAACTCCAAGTCAAAGCGATAACAATCGCGCTTGCTCAATTCTCCCTTTTCACGCAAGGCCAAAATAGTCAGCAAATCCTGAACTTGCTTGGCAAACTGACGTGAGGTCTTCCAAGCTTTCAAAAATGGCTGCGCATTTTCAATCTCCAAAGCCCACAGTAGAGCCGCCCAAGCTTGCTCTGAAGATTCAAAGGTGAAATCAGTCTCTAAATCAAACAGTCTGTTAAGTTTGTCTTGGCTAGATGCCAGATCAGGGAGATAGTCATAAGCTTGACTCTCAATCATGGAAGCCAAGCCCCTTCTCCAAAATGGAGCCAGCAAGAGTTTATCAAACTCAACGAAGGTACGCTCCACAGAAATTTTCTCCAAAAGTGGCGTCAAAGTCTTCATAGCTTTAAAGGTTTCTGGCTCAAGTTCAAAGCCAAGGCTGGCCTGAAAACGGAAGCCACGCATAATTCGCAAAGCATCTTCGTTGAAACGTTCACTAGGCTCCCCAACCGCCCGCAAAACTTGCTTTTCCAAATCTTCTAAACCATGAAACAAGTCAATGATTTCGCCTGTCTCGTCCAAGGCAAAGGCATTGACTGTGAAGTCGCGACGCTTGAGGTCTTCTTCTAGCGAGCGCACAAAGGAGACTGCACTGGGTCTGCGATAGTCCACATAGACATCCTCTGTCCGAAAGGTGGTTACCTCATACTCCTCATCCCCATCTAAAACCAAGACAGTCCCATGTTCAATTCCGATATCGGCTGTTCGCGGAAAAATCTGCTTGGTCTCTTCTGGATAAGAAGACGTCGCAATATCCACATCATGGATAGGGCGATTGAGGAGGGCATCTCGAACAGAGCCCCCAACAAAATAAGCTTCAAATCCTGCTTCTTTAATTTTTTCTAATACTGGTAAAGCCTTCTGAAATTCAGAAGGCATTTGCATTAATCTCATAATAAGTGTTCTAATCCATAGACAAGCTCATGACGCTTGACAACTTCTTTAATTCCCAAATTGACTCCTGTCATGAAGGAGCTGCGATCATAGGAGTCATGACGGAGGGTCAATCCTTCTCCCTGATTGCCAAAGATGACTTCCTGATGGGCTACTAAGCCTGGCAAACGTACTGAGTGGATGCGCATGCCATCAAAGTCAGCACCACGAGCACCTGCAATCAATTCTTCCTCATCAGGCGCACCTTGCTGGGTAGACTCTCGAACTTCTGCCATCAACTCAGCTGTTTTAATAGCTGTTCCACTCGGAGCATCCTTTTTCTTGTCATGATGGAGCTCAATAATCTCCACATTTGGGAAATATTTGGCAGCCTGCTTTGCAAATTGCATAAGCAAGACAGCACCCAAGGCAAAGTTAGGAGCAATCAAACCACCCAGATCTTGAGCACGAGAAAATTCTTTTAGCTCTGCAATTTCTTCACTTGTGAAACCAGTCGTTCC
The DNA here is from genome assembly GCF_013277315.1 of Streptococcus sp. 2106. Classification (NCBI taxonomy): domain Bacteria; kingdom Bacillati; phylum Bacillota; class Bacilli; order Lactobacillales; family Streptococcaceae; genus Streptococcus; species Streptococcus sp. 2106. The sequence goes on along the minus strand of NZ_VMMS01000025.1, from coordinate 5,108 downwards.
AACTACTGGAGCAAAGCCATTTTCAAGAGCAAAGCGTGTATTTTCATAGGCAACAGCTGGAGTAGTAAAATCTACCCAGACATCCGCTTCAAAGCCTGCTAAATCAGCCTTATCCTTGAAAACAGGAATACCCTGCCATTCTGATTCAGACTCAAAGGGATCCAAAACTGCTACTAAGTCCAAGTCTGGATCAGCCAAGACCATCTGACAAGCAGCCTGGCCCATCTTTCCCTTAAAACCAGCAATAATTACTCGAATACTCATCTCTACTCCTATCTAAGATACAAAGGACGTTAGCTGCCCATGAAAAATAGGGAATGGCGCTGACTTTCCATGAAAGGCGAGACAGGCATCTTTTTTCAAGAGGCAGATAGTCCATGTTCAATTTCTAAGATACAAAGCCTGTAGGAACACAAAGTGAAAATAGAAGTTCTGATCAAGAAGTGTCTACTCCTTGGAAAATCTATCTTTTTCACACAGGGTTCCAGGCGTGTTCAATTATCAAGATACAAAGGACATTAGCTACCCATGAAAAATAGGGAATTGCGCTGACTTTCCACGAAAGGCAAGACAGGCATCTTTTTTCAAGAGGCAGATAGTCCGTGTTCAATTGCTATTTCTTAACTAGCCAAGAAGCGCCAACTAAATCACTGGAATATAACCTAGAGCAATGCTTCCTGCTCCTAGGTGAGTTCCAATGACACTACCAAATGTAGCAAGTGAAACATCCGAACCCAAGCCAGAATCAAGCAAGTGTTGACGCAATTCCTCAGCCTTTTCAGGAGCATTCCCATGAATGACAATGACCCGATATTGGCCTGAAGCCGTTGTTTCCTTGATAATTTCAATTAAGCGCTTGGTTGCTTTCTTTTCAGTACGAACTTTTTCGTAAACTTCAATCACACCTTGGTCGTTGAAATAAAGGATTGGCTTAATGCTTAGCAGATTGCCCAAAATGGCAGCCCCATTTGAAAGGCGCCCACCTTTTACCAAATGATCCAAATCATCTACCATGATAAAAGCTGACGTACGGCTGATTTGAATGGCTAGCTTATCCTGAATGCTGGCAAAATCATCGCCCTGGTCACGCCAATTAAAGACGCTTTCAACCATGATACCCAGAGGAGCACTTGTAATCAAAGTGTCTGGAAAAGCAATGGTTAAGCCTTCATATTCATCTATCATATACTGGATATTTTGGTAAAAACCTGAAATTCCAGAAGATAAGAAAAGCCCCAAGGCATGGGTATAGCCTTGTTCTTTTAGCGAAGTTAAGATTTCATCTAACTTGGCAATACTTGGTTGACTGGTCTTAGGCAATTCAGAAGCCTGAGCCATTTTTGGGTAAAATTCCTCAGCAGTCAGATTGATGCCTTCGATATACTCCTCACCATCAATATTGACAGGAATATCCAAGACAAATAAATCTTCTCTTTGCAAGGTCTCTGCACTGAGATAGGCAGAGGAATCTGTGATAACAGCTAGTTTCATATTAGAACTCCAAATTGATTCCTGGTAAGTCTAATGCAATTTCAGTTACTTCGTAAGTCAAACGGTTGAGCATATTCAAACATGGACGAGCCAAAGTTTCCACTTCTTCTTGGCTCAATTCACTTGGTTCATTGACAATACGGCCATCGATATGATTTACCTGTGAAATGGTTCCACTAATGACAAACTTATCAAATACAATCATAAAGGTCAAGATGACAATCAAGGAAGTCACTTGATTTTCTTGATCATGTTGGAGCAATTGGAAGTTCACATCCACCTTAGTTTCAGGAGCTCCATTTTCATTTTCCCATTCAAAATTACGCGCATCAAAATGATACTGACTAACAAATTCTTGTTCACGTTTAAGATTCATATCTTTCTCCCTCGGCTACAATATTATAAGCTATTGTACCATAATTTTTTATTTTCATCTAGTTTTCTAAGTTTTAGTCCATCCCAATTTCAGCTCGAACTACGTCTGCGATGGTATCAACATAGTAGTCAACTTCTTCTGTGGTAGGCGCTTCTGCCATAACACGCAAGAGGGGCTCTGTTCCACTTGGGCGTACTAAGATACGACCATTCCCTGCCATTTCTTCTTCCATCTTCTCGATGATAGCCTTGATAGCTGGCACTTCCATAGCCTTTTCCTTCACGGCATTTTCCACTCGGATATTGACTAATTTTTGTGGATAGATGGTTACTTCTGCTGCCAACTCTGACAAGCTCTTACCAGTTTCCTTCATGATTTTTGTCAATTGGACAGCGGATAATTGACCATCACCTGTTGTATTGTAGTCCATCAAGATAACGTGCCCAGATTGTTCACCACCGAGGTTGTAGCCTGATTTTCGCATTTCTTCAACAACGTAGCGGTCGCCAACTGCAGTGACTACCTTGTTAATACCTTCGCGATCCAAGGCCTTGTGGAAACCAAGGTTAGACATAACAGTTGTCACAATTGTATTTTGAGCCAATTGTCCTTTTTCAGAAAGGTATTTCCCAATGATGTACATAATCTTGTCACCATCGACGATGTCGCCATTTTCATCAACAGCAATCAAACGGTCACTGTCTCCATCAAAGGCCAAACCAATAGCTGAGCCGCTTTCTTTGACCACTTCTTGAAGGGTTTCTGGATGGGTTGAACCAACATTAAGGTTGATGTTAAGACCATCTGGTGTTTCCCCTATAACAGTCAACTGAGCACCAAGGTCTGCAAAGATTTGACGGGCACTTGTAGAAGCTGCACCATTAGCTGTATCCAAGGCAACCTTCATTCCTTCAAGAGGAGTTCCAGTTGAAACAAGGTAGCCTTCATACTTACGTAAGCCTTCTGGATAATCTACCAAGGTTCCTAAGCCTTCTGCACTTGGACGAGGAAGAGTGTCTTCCGCAGCATCTAGCAAGGCTTCAATTTCTGCTTCTTTTTCATCATCTAGTTTGAAGCCATCACCACCAAAGAACTTAATCCCATTATCAAGGGCTGGGTTGTGGCTAGCAGAAATCATGACACCCGCACTAGCTCCCTCAGTTTTTACCAAGTAAGCTACTGCTGGTGTTGCCAGAACACCTAGTTTGTATACGTGAATACCAACTGAAAGGAGACCTGCTACCAAGGCAGATTCTAGCATTTCCCCTGAAATACGTGTGTCACGTCCTACAAAGACTTTCGGTGCTTCCGTTTCATGTTGACTGAGAACATAGCCTCCAAAACGTCCTAGTTTAAAGGCTAATTCCGGAGTAAGTTCTACGTTAGCTTCTCCACGGACTCCATCAGTCCCAAAATATTTACCCATTTTTATAAAATCCTTTTTCTATTTTTAATTCGTTTTTGAACTAGTTGCTTTCGTTGACGAAGATGTCTCCGATGAACTACTTGTAGTTGAATTTGATGTGCTTGAACTTGGTGCTACTGGTTTTGTCGTCACCTTCATTGTTGTATCAAATGGAGTGATAACTACTGGTAATACAACACCATTACGGTCGATTGCCTGCAAAGGTACTGAACCACTGTAATTACCTGTTATGCGTTCGCTGGTTGGTAAAAGCGCAATAATTCGATCGATTTTAGCTAATGTTTCTTGGTCAGTTGTGACAGAAACCCTTTCATTTGACACGGTTACACTATCAATTTGTAGCTTAGGGTCAATCTGGCTTTGGTCAACTTGTGGCACAACAATCATTCCATCTCGCTTAACCTTCTTACCAACTTTCACTGTAATCTTTTGAGGCGTTGCCACAGCAGTCATCCCACTTGGAAGATTTTCAATATTCAAGGGAACCTCAATCGTTCCAACACTGGCATCCGTCAAATCAGCAGTTACTTTAAACTTACGAGTGCTCTCCTGCATTTCGCTGGCCAAGGTCACACGATTGGCACCTGTCAGCACAACTGAAACCTCTGATGCAAATCCGCTAATGAAATACTGGTCATCATCATAGTGAATATCGATAGGAACGTTCGTTATCGTATTGGTATAGGTTTCTGATTTGACCTGCCTTGCGGTATTGCTATTTTGAAAGTTGGTTGACGTTGCATAGATGAATAAGACACAAGCAAAAAAGAGAGATGAAATGATATATAGACTATTTTTTCTCATATTTCCAACCTCCTAGCAAACGGTCCTTGAAACTGGCTTTTTCCTCAACAGCTGGCAAAAGAATTCTTCTTAGCTCTGCTTCAAATTCTTCAATCGTCAAATCATGCTTGAAGACTCCATTGTAGGTAATAGAAATACCACCTGTTTCCTCCGAGACGATAAAGGTCAAGGCATCAGACACTTCTGATAAGCCAATAGCCGCCCGGTGTCTGGTCCCAAATTCCTTGGAAATCCCTGTACTTTCTGTCAAGGGCAAATAGGCCGAAGTCACCGCAATTCGATTTTCTCTGATAATCACAGCACCATCATGTAGAGGAGTATTGGGGATAAAGATATTAATGAGGAGTTCAGCTGAAATATTGGCATCCAAGGGAATCCCTGTCGCAATGTATTCTTGCAAGGTGCGGACGCGCTGAATAGCAACCAGAGCACCAATCTTACGAGGACTCATATATTCAACAGACTTAACAAAGGAACGAATCATCTGTTCCTCAGCACTAATTGGGGCATTGGAAAAGAAATCTGTCGCTCGTCCCAGACGCTCCAAACCAGTCCGAATTTCTGGTGAAAATATCACAACGGCTGCAATCACCCCATAAGTAATAATTTGATTGATTAACCAAGAAATCGTAGTCAAGCCAATCATATTTGCAAGGATTTGAGCTAAAATAAACACCAAAACTCCACGTACCAAAATCATAATCTTGGTTCCTGCAATAGCTTTTGTAAAATGATATAAAATATAAGCAACAATCAAAATATCAATCAGATTGATAGCTATCGCCCATGGACTAGAAAACAAGCTAGTCCAATATTGCAGGTTGGATAATTGTTGAAAGTTCATCTGCTGTCTCCTCTCTGTCCAAACACGTTCCTCTCTATTATACCATTTTTCTGGCATTTTTTTCCCTATCCTACTTCATTTTAAATTAAAGAAAAAATATGATAAAATAAACTGATACTCAATGAAAATCAAAGAGCAAACTAGGAAGCTAGCCGCAGGTTGCTCAA